>JAFZDR010000176.1 GCA_017561105.1 Alistipes sp.
ATCGGTTCATTCAGTTCGCTCCAGGTTGGAGGTGCAGTAGCTTCGCAGAACAACTACAACCGTACCAACACGTTCAACTACGGCGACATCACTGTTTCGGCAAAGACTGATGGTGGTTTGTGGGCAGGAGGTCTCTGTGCAGGAGGCGAGTATGGTAAGACCAGGTCAAACGGTCACAACTATGGCAATATCAACGTTACTGCCGATTGTGAGTTCAACAAAGGCTGCTTCGTAGGTGGTATCTATGGTAAGGGCGACCCAAGCATCACATACCTCGTATTTGACAACTGTAGCAACGAGGGTAACATCACCGTAAGCGGTAAGAGTGGTTTGGACACATCGGATACATACGAGCTTCGTATCGGCGGTTTGTCGGGTACCATCCGTCAGGCAGCTGCGGGTTCGGACGACGATGCAACCGTTACCAACGGATTTATCAACAAGGGTACAATCACCTACAACGGTAGCCATATCGGTAGCGCAATGGTTGGTGGCGTTGTCGGCGAGATGCAGTATTGGACCGAGAATTGGACCGGTTCACTCATCAACGAGGGTGATATCAACTGTACCGGTACAGGCACTGTGGATAGCTATGTAGGTGGTGTAGTAGGCTACACAGGCGTATCATTTGCAAACGGCGAGGTACACTGCTCACTCGACGCGCAGGGCGACTACAAGGGCGTAGGTATGGTTACCGGAGCTTCGCGTTCTACAACTGTCAAGGCTACCAACTGCAAGGTAGGTGGTAAGATGGTAGGCGCATACAACATCGAGGATGAGGAGTATGAGACCGTTTCTCTCGACGCGTCGAACTACTTCAAGTATATATATGGTAGTGGCGAGGCAACCGATTGGGGCGACAGCACCGATTACGACGGCGCTACATTCCTCGAGGCAAAGCCATCGACTATTACACCTGCAGAGTAATAAACCCTTAAAAAGTTACGATTATGAGAAACTATTTGAAACCAGAATTTGAGATTTTTGAGGTCGTAGCCGAGAGGGGTTATGGCGACAGCGTGCTCCTTCCGGGCTTCGGAAGCGAGAGCGACGAATTGGTATATTAGTTTTAGCTTGAGCTAAAATTGCAAAAAGGTTGGGCATATAGCTCAACCTTTTTTTTGCGGTGTATGAAAGATATTCTGCTCGGGGACCTATTTAAATGGCGAATCGGGTTCGCGCGACATCACCCAATAAAACAATCTATCGAGCAACGCAGGGGCTAACTTCTTTACAAAGTGTGTCGCTCGCCCCTCCGCCTCCATCAGACATAGGCGCTTTCGTTTGACAATGCCCTTTGCAACTATTCGGGCAACCTCCTCGGCTGTCATCATACGGTTCTCCTCGCGAGGGGTTGCGCCCTGTGCCGAGCCGTCGGCCATAAGTGCCGAATAGCGCACATTCGAAGCGGTAAATCCAGGGCAGGCAATCATCACATGCAGCCCCTTTTTGATATTTTCGACACGAATTGTTTCAAAGAGTCCCGTCATCGCAAATTTCGATGCCGAATAACCCGTTCTACCTGGTAATCCGTGTAATCCTGCGACCGAGGAAATACCCACTAACGACCCTTTTGAGGCCTGCAGATATGGGAGTGCATATTTTGCGCAATAGGCTGCGCCCCAGAAATTTACATCCATAACGCGATGCAGCACTTTCATCTCCACATCGTCGAAGAGTGCTCTCATCGAAATACCGGCATTGCAGATCATAACATCGATACCGCCAAACACCTCAACCGCCCTCTCGACAAGGCGTTTACACTCCTCCTTTTTGGTAACATCGGTTACGACATACTCAACCTCGCCACCCTCGGAGCGAATGGTCTGCGACAACAGCGACAACTTCTCCTCGCTACGCGCACCGAGCACCACTTTTGCGCCCATTTGGGAGTAGAGGTGCGCCATAGCCTCGCCGATACCCGACGATGCACCGGTTATGACTACAATTTTACCTTTCAGCCTCTTTTGCATTGGGATTATATCTCTATCTTCAAGCCATCATATGCAAATTCCACGCCATCGGGCAATCGCAAGTTTGCAACGCAATGCAGACCGATATCGTGCGACATATGGGTGAGATAGGACTTTTTAGGCGCGACCTTTTCTATCAGATTGAGAGCCTCGGCAACCGAGAAATGGGAATCGTGAGGTTCAAATCGCAAAGCATTAACTACCAACACATCAACGCCCAGCAGCTTGCGCCACTCCTCCTCGTCAATCTCCTTAAAATCGGTGAGATAGGCCAGGCGGCCAATGCGAAAGCCCGTAACCTCGAAGCGAGAGTGGCGACCCCTTATCGGAACGATCTCGACCCCCTCAATGCAGAACGGCTCCGAGCCAAACTCATGCAGTTCCATCTGAGGAACGCCGCGATACGGATTTGCGCAAAAGGCGTAATCGAAATCCTTGCGAACACACTCACAACTATCCTTCGTGCCGTAGATATGTACGGTATGTATTGCATCGGGGTAATCGACAAAGTTCAAAGCTCGCACATCGTCGAGTCCGCCGATATGGTCTTTATGCTTATGTGTCAGCAATATAGCCGTTACGTGCGACACCCCCTCCCGTAGCATCTGCTGGCGGAAATCGGGCCCCGCATCTATAACAAATCTCTTATCGCCCACCTCGATCATTGCAGATGTTCGCAACCTTGCATCGCGCAGATCGGCCGAGCAACATACCGCACAATCGCAGCCGATAACCGGAACACCCTGCGAAGTACCTGTGCCGAGAAAAGTTAAGCGTAAAGGAGTTGACATTGGAATCATTTTTGCACCTCTAATGTAGAATATATACCGCAAAGATATATTTTTTTTGGATAATTAAGAATAAAGAGTTAACTTCGCGGTGTTAATTAACACTAATAAATTCATTTACTATGGCTTACAAAATTTCAGATTCATGTATCGCATGCGGTACTTGCATTGATGAGTGTCCGGTTGAGGCTATTTCTGCCGGTGACATCTATGTAATTGATGCAGATAAGTGCATCGAGTGTGGCGCTTGCGCAGGAGTTTGTCCTTCCGAGGCTATCAGCTTGTAGTCTGTTTCGGAAGCCAAAAAGTAGAGGCGGAACTTTCGGTTCCGCCTCTATTATTTATTATATATGGTATTACTCCCTGTTGCAAAGCGTTTTATAGTCGCAATAACGACATGCCGACTCCTCTTCGCACTGTGCAAACGGGATAGTTCTGTCGAACATCTCGGCAAGGAGGCTCTTAACCTCAGCTTCGAACTCGGCAGCACACTCCGAATAGGCCTCGAGAGTTCGGCTTTTGCGATCTACACTCTCGACAAAGCGCGACGAGTAGTCGTCGTGAACCATCGAGCCTACATAGTAGAGTTCAGGTCGCACATCACGCCCGCGATCGTGCGAGAGCATCATCGAATAGAGGAGCGTATTGATGATATTCGACTCGCGCTTGGTGGCGATAGGCTCGCCATGGAATAGCGACTCTATACCGCTGTAATTCAGTCGCGGTTTTCCGGTTTTATAGTCTATCACACGCAACAAACCGTTATTCAGCGAGTCGATACGATCGGCACGACCTCCCAAGCGCACATCAAAGTGCTCCCCGCCAACCTCTATAGGCAGCGTCATCTTCACATCGCTCTCGGTCTCGGCAACCACAAAGTCGTTATTGCGGATATCGTAGTTCAACAAGTTTGAGCCGAGATACTCGCGTACTATATTGCGGATAATGAGCAGCTCTCCGCCAAGCTCGGGCAGAGGCTCATTCTCACGATCGAAATAGACCTTGCTAATAGCTCTATCAACGCACTTTTCCACCTCTCCCCTATCGCGCAACTCGGCAAGTCGGCGAGCGGGATCGGCATCGCCCTCAATCTGCGAATAGAGCAGATCGGCAGCCTCGTGGAAGATATTTCCAAAGGTCATATTATCCACCGACTCCTCCAGCTCATCTTCAGGGCGAAGTCGCTCTACTACATTGAAATAGAAGCGCAACGGGCACTTCACATAGGTAGAGAATGCGGTCGGTGAGAGTGCCTTATTTCGTGTAAAACGAAGCAATTTATCGAAAACCTCGGGGCTCTTCTCCACCTCGATTATCTCCTCGTTCGAGAGCGACACCTCCACACCCACATTCGTACGATTGAGCTTTATATCGGTTTCGTACTCTATCTGGCGGATATAGCGGCTCGGCTCGCCCGTACTCTTATCATCCGAAGCCGACGAATAGAGCATATAGATATTCTCGGCACGCGAGATAAGGCGGTAGAAGTAGTAGGCGTAGACGCCCTCGTGATGCTCGGCCGTAGGTATATCAAATCCGTAGCGCAGACTGTATGGTATAAACGACTTGTCGGTAGCCTTATTGCCAGGGAAGTTATTATCGGTCATCGAGAGCAAAATCACATTCTTAAAATCGAGATTTCGGGTCTCGAGGATACCCATAATCTGCAGACCAAGCAACGGCTCTCCCGTAAACG
>JAFZDR010000177.1 GCA_017561105.1 Alistipes sp.
ACTCACTACTCTCTACTAACTACTCACTATTCAAAACTTTATAGCAATCAATCTCTCGCCTATTCGGGTGAAGCACCACCTCTCGGAGCCACCCTCCGAACAGCGAAAACGCTTGCAGATCTCCGAGTTCGACAGCGGGAAATCGCGTCGATAGATCTCCGCTTTCGCACCCTTCATCACTCGCTTAAACGCACTGTCCACCTCGTATATTGCCTCTATGGCGAAGATACGGCCCAAAACGCCTTCGGGCTTTTCGGTCGAGAGGGCTATGCCGTTGTTCGACCAAACATCGCACTTGCCCTCAAACGCAACAGCTACCATTCGTGAGTGTTGCAACGCCACATCGGGCAGGGTAATATAGCGATAGTGTGACAAATCGCTCGGGCGTGCGCTCCATTTTGCGGTGTTGCGTGCATCTACGCTGCACGAAAACTCGCCAAGACCTATTGCTACCGCTTTTAGTTGCGATGCAGAGCCGTCAATGTAGATATTTACCTCTTTAGCCTCGCCACCGAGCGATACGCACTCCACCGAGCACTCTCCAAAGAGTCGGAACGCCTCATCTACATCGAAAAGGGGCGAGCACTTTATACCCACCTTGTCGGCAATCTCTCTAAGTTTGGGCATTAGTGCCACCACATTGGGTGAGCAATCCTCCAATCGTACCAACTTTTCGCCCTTTGATCCGCGTCTGTCAGGGTCGGAGAAGCACCAATCGAAGTGGTCGGTACAGTTGGCGATATACTCCTCGGCCGACGAGCATACAACCTCGATATTCGAGGCCCCGAGTCGGCGGAAATTCTCGCGGGCCACCGCTGCAACACCTTCGTTGCGCTCGATTGTTACCACTCTCTTAAATCGCTTCGAGAGGGCGAGTGTATCTACACCCAATCCGCAGGTCAAATCGAGAACACTCTCGCCCTGCAAATCCTTGCGCTCGGCACACTCCTCGCTCGAGGATTGCTCGTAGGCGAGAGTAGGGACTATGGCGCGAGCCGCGAAGTATGAGGGTAGTTTCGTGCGTGCCTTTTGCAGGTTTTTGACCTGCGTGGCAACAATTGCGGCGTGAGGTATGCGCTTATCGAGTGCAATATCGGTCGGATTGCGGTCGATATTACCCTCAATGGCACTGCGAATCTCGTCGCTACACAATATCTGGAACTCCTCTGCGGTAAACATATCTGCAAATATAGTAATTATCCCTCGATTTTTGGCTCTTTTTCTCGTTTTGGTAACAATAAAAGCACAATTGTCACCACAGCAAAGAGTGCGTACGCGCCCCACATTGCCCACTCCGAGATTGTGATATCGAAGTGGCCGTAGGGTAGTGTGGCGGCCCATTCGACAATGCGATTTTGCCACTCGGCGGCCATCTCTGCCACCACGGCTATAGGAGGAATGGCAAGTGCAATGACGCCGGTCAAAACGATGATATTTGCCAAGACTATAACGGCAGGATTTATCAGAATGCCGACGAGCGACACCGTAGAGAAGGTGTTAGCCACAAGCGGCATTGTTGCTAAAGTCGAGGCGATGCCTACCATCAAAATACCGATAACGGAGTTTGCAATCTTCGAATGAGTAGCGCATAGGCGATACAGAGGTGTTGCCCACAGCACTATGCCGGCAACGGCTATAAACGAGAGTTGAAACGATATGTCGAACAAGAGGTGCGAGTTGAAAGCCAACATCACAAAGGCTGTGCCTGCCAGGATATTCACACTTGCATATTCGCGCAACGACGAGAGTGAGAATTGTAACAGCGAGAACATTATCGCAGCTCGCACGGCACTTGGCGACACTCCGCAAAGCCAAACATAGCACCAAATAAGTGCCACAGCCAGAATTGAACGAACAACATTTCCGTAGTGCAATAGTACCAATGGCAGCAACAGCAGATTTATCAGCATAAATGCGATGCCGATATGAAGACCCGACACAGCGAGCAGATGCGAAGTGCCGCTTGCCGAGTAGCTTTGACGCAGCTCATCGCTAATTTCGCCTCTATCTCCCGTCGCCATTGCCAGAACTACTGCCCTTGCATTGCCTGGCTCAACGGCTCGCTGCAACCTCTCTACGGCCCAATCGTGCAGGGTCGCTTTTTGAGCGGGAATATATTCGTATGTGGCACGATGATTTACCGATATTGCACCTACAAATCCGCGGTGGTGCATAAGCCTTGCATAGGCCTCGCGCTCGGCGCGGAATGGTCGTATCGTGGTTGTAAGATGCAGCCTGTCGCCCGCCTTGAAGTGTATCAGAGAGTCGCCCCAAAGCACCACATCCCGTCCTGCAACCGCAGGCTCTTCACACATCTCTATTTTCGCCTCTGCCGAGGTGTAACCCTTGCGCTCGACCGACGATGTCTCGACTTTGAGAACCAGTTCCAACGGCTTGTTGTAGGGAACATTGCTACTATACGACAAAGAGTGCAGCAGCGTGCCGACTGCGAAGATTAGAGCGAAGAGTGCGATGTTTTGTTGCCACTTTTCTAAGGTTATAACACCCACTAATGCCACAATGCAGAGGGCAAATATCGACCATAATGGCAGCGCCACCTGCTCGGCAAACAAAATGCCTATGGCAAACGGTACGAGTACCATCGCCATAGGCATCTTTGCCAAAAGTGTTGTAAATCTATCTGCCATCTCTCGCATAACTATCGCAAAGATAGTTATTTTGGACCAAAATCTGCAATAAATAGCTTCCAACCATCCCAAATAGCCGACATATCGGCCTTTGCGCCATTCTCAACCTCCGACATTGCCGCTACAACTGCCGTCATAACAGCTCCATTGAGTGTTGAAATAGGTGTGTTTGAGGCGAGGTGGGTGGCATAGACTACACGACGAATATAGTTTTCCGTGTTGTTCTCTGTGGGCGGAGCGTAGCGACTAATCATCTGTCGCAATGTGCGGCAGCCGTGCTTCTTTTCGTAGGTGTGAAGCAGTGTAAACATCGCTCGATAGCCCCACTCCATACTCTCGAATTGGCGAAATTCCGCATCTTCGCTCGTCGCCTTTTCGCCCTTGTAGCGGAAACCTCCACGGCGGATATTGCCGGGGTTGTTGTTTCTCAGACCTCTACTCATCTTCTTCATATTTACCAATCTCCTTTTCGACTTTTCGTTTAACATAGTTGCGTAACCACTCGAATATCTTAGCATCGCTCAATACCGACGCATTCTCTAAAAATGACCACATCTCCACACCGCAAATTGCTCCTGCAATGATTCGTGTGAGGTTGAGGGTTATAAAGTTCAATATGCAACTCTCGATAAGCCAACTCATCGTTATGGTGAGCAGTACAAAACCCGCTTTGCGAATGGTACGCCACGCCTCGTGGGACGAGAAGAACCACTTCTCGCCCCTCTGGCGGGCTTCGCAACGCGAGGCCAGCACTCCCGTTACGAAATCTATGGCGATGAAGACCAAGGCGCAAATCACTATCGATTTTATGGGCGAAAATAGGGCAGCAAACCCCAAAATCAATCCATTAACGACTCTGTACATAACCTCCGCTTATTGAGTATTTCTGCATGATATCCCTCCCTGCGTTGTAGCTCGGATACTCCGATGCGTGATCGCACAAATAGTCGGATAACCTTCTCAACAACGCCTCTCTACGCAGTCGCAACGATTTTAGAAATCCGTTTATGGCACTTCGATTTCCCGAGTCGTTGCGTGCCGATGTCGGAATATACAAACCACCCTGGCCTGTACGGACATTGAGAGCCGGCTGAATTACTGTTCGGACCGCCATTGCGAGCGCAGGCGCAACAAAATCGGTAACAAGAGTTTGATGAGAGCCATCAAGCATCTCCTTGTAAAGCTCTTTGCCCACAATTGGGACAATATATCGATGAGCTGCCGAATCGATCTCCGAATCGAGCACCACATCTGGCGAAACATATTCGCCGTCGCTGAAAGCCAACGAAATAACTTGTTCATTTGTAATAATGTTTTGCATAGGTTAATCTATAGATTTGATGTTGTATTTGCTAATCTCGGAGAGAAATAGCTGCTGTCGCTCGTCGCTCTCGTCGTAGTCCAATCCGTCGGCCTTTCGAGCCTCCCAAACCTTCATGTAGATGGGCTTAGAGCGTGTTGGCGGGCGGTTGATAATCTCCAATGATGAGCAGTCTACGGCCAGAATCTCGGCAATGACATTTGTGATAGGTTCCAACAACTCGCTCTGCTCGCCGAGGATCACCGTATTGAGCGCAACCTCATATTCGTGCAGGATACGCTCGGCGCTGAAGCCGGTAGAGTAGTCCAAACCGCTCAACGAGCGGAACCACGAGTGAGCCACCACGATGTCGCTTGTGGCCTGATCGTGCAACGCCTTCCAATCGCCATCGTTCTGCGATTCGATAGGTATGAAGCGCGAATTGTCGTCCGAACTCTCGTTGCGGATGATAAACATCACCTGTCCGGGCTTTCCGCCAAAGCGCTGCTCAGCTACACGAGCCATCTCGGCAGCCTCCTCGGTGCTGTCCACGGCGTTGTCAATCATCATTACGCCCGAAAGCTGGAACGAATTATCCAAGCGGGCGATGTTCCAACGATCTGTCTTGTAGGCTATTGCCGATACATTCATTCCGGCGATATACTGAGGTACACCGTAATGTTTGAACATAGGCTCGTAGTCCTTGTAGTGGATCATCGAACGCATGGTTCCGTCGCTCTGCTTCTCGAAGAGAGGGTATATCGGCAGTGTTTGAGCCTCATTCGTACGGAAGTGCGACCAATCGTGGTGAAGAATGATATGCTTCGAGTCCTTCGCTACGCGACAATGGGTTGCATCCTGGTGGTAGAGCGACAGAAACGAGTGCGCTTCGTCGGTAACAATCTCCAGAAAGGCGTTGCCAAAGAGCGATTTGTCGAACGCCAACTTATTCAACATCTGTCGCAACGACTCTCCGTCGCCATTTACCCTCTCCACCAAGTCGCCTAACAGCGGCACCGAGCAGTCATAATTAAAACCCTTGCCCGAGATGTAGTCGGCCTTGTCGTTGATGATGCGTCTGTGGGCCGTGGAGCGTCTTGACAGAAGCGCCAATGCCTCGGGCATATTGTTATCGACGCCCCAACGCCAAAACTCCTTGCTCTCAATCTTTTGTGCCGAGAGGGCATAGACGGCGTCGGCCTTATTCTGAGTGGTACATACTATGCTTTTTCTCTTTTTGTCTTCCATTTCTAAAAAAGTTGTTAGTGGTTAGATTATTCTGCACGCAAACTCTGTATCGCACGACACAAGCTGCAGAGTTACGGATGGTCTGTCGTGTGGTGTGGAGCCAGATGTCGAAATCAACGACTCCAATCTGAGCGGCTGTTCATCGCCAAAAAGCAGGGAGTAACCCACAACCACTCGGCGATTGTCGGCAAGCAGAACATCCGCTACCACGCCATCCAACGAGGCCCTCTCCAAGAACTCGGTTTCGAGCCACTTTTCAGCCTTCACTCTGTCGGCTACGAGCCGAAGTGTGTGGACGACTTTTGTCTGCCCCTTCGACACTTCGACTCGCTCCTCGTAGCTCGATTTGTCCTCCAGCAACTCCACTTCAATGGGGGAGTCCACGAATTCGACTTCGCACCCTTCGCTCGAGAAGAGAATTGTCGAGATGGCCTCGGCAGGGTAAAGAAATACGCTCTTTACCCCGCCAACAGGCTTGTAGTTCGATGCCATGATTAGATGAAGTCTACGCTGCTGTTGAAGATGCAGCCCGAGAGCAAGGTCTCGTCTGCCAACATTGTTCCGGCAAGGAATACCACACGCTGGCGATTCTCCATCTCGTCAGGGTTGTACCACATGCGAATCTCCTTCTCCGGCGAGTCAGCCGTATTGAGCGCAAGCACAAGGTTGCGACGATCGGTGAGAATGCAGAACGAATTTGCATAATAGGTGGTGTAGCCGTTTGTCGGAATCTCAACAAGAGGAATACCGTGGTAGTTCAATGGCAAGCGACCAGTTGTCACCTCGGCGTATGCGTTTGTTGCGCCGATATTGTCGAGATAGAACTGATAAGCATCGTAGATGTCCGAGCTGACAAAGAAGGCCAAATTACCCTCCGATGCAAGCGAGCGGAGTTTCTCGTTGGCATTGCACCAAGCCTTGTGCAAAATCTCCTTAACCTCCATCTCAGTGTTATCATCATACATGATGATAGATGTGTCGGATTCATGATCGTCGTACAAGTCGAGGAATCGGCGAATGAATCCGTCAAATCCCGAGAAATCCGAGATTTGGCCACTCTCATCGCCAAACCAGGTGTTGGCGTAGATACTCTCGGCGAGTGAGCGACGGAAGAGCTCGGTCTCGGCCTTCTCGAGATCGGTGCCGGTCAAATCTCCAAGATTTACCTCGGCCGATGCGGCGATCATGCCGTAGATTGTCGAGAAGTAGTCCTCGGCAGAGTATGCCGACTCGGCCTTCAACTTCTTCATCGGAACCTCCTTCTGCGAGAAGTTTGCCGAAGAGCCGCCCTGCCAACCCGGAGCGAAGCCCTTTAAAATGTCGTTGTTGTGCGAAAAGAGTGGTACCTTGGTTGGGATAGGCATGTTGTAGAGCACTTTAATGCCATACTCCTCGGCTGCTTTTCCGCAGAATGTAGGGCGGAAAAAGAGGTTCTCAACATCGGTCAAATTGTAGGTTTTTGAATTTTCAATAATCATAATCTTAAAGTTTTTTGTCTGTTTAATAGTTTAGTTTTGTGTTGTTTTTTTGTTATCGTCCCTTGAATTTCAGGACATCTTCGGCGTAGGCCAAAGCATTTTGTGTTGCCGAGACTCCTTCGAGTGAAGGATCCTCTTTGAGGGTTGTTTTTGTCGATGAGACCGAACGCTGTCCATTGCGAAAGGCAATGGCCGAGATCGAACTTTGGAACGAGGCTGCATCGTGCAGAACATTTATGTCGCGCGGTAGCGACGGCTCTGCTTTATCCTCTATAGGTAAATTCAGCCACCCCTTAATCTTTTCGATTATACCTCTCTTCTCGGAACGCTCATCCGTGCCGGTAACAGCATCGGCAAGACCCGCTTCGATGGCCTCCTCGGGCGAGAGCCAACGACCTCGTCCTCCATTCTCGCTCATCAACGCCACAAAGCCCTCTTTGGGTAATCCCGAGCGCAAGGCATAGAGTGTAGCAATCTGCTCATCGCTCTTTTCGAGCAGGGCGATGCGCTCGGCTAAATCGGTGGAGTTGCCCTCGACGGAGCTGCTCGACATATGAATCAGATAGAGTGCCGAAGGGGCAATCTCGCGACACCCCTCGCTTGCCGCTTGTGCAATTATCGTTGCAGCCGAAGCGGTGTAGCCATAGCATCGTGTCGTGATTTTAGCGTCGAGCGAGGCTAACGATTCGTAGATCAGAAGAGCATCATTCACATCTCCTCCCGTAGAGCGGATATTGACAATGACCTCTTTGGCCTCGATTGCGCGAATCTGCGCCAGCTTCTCGCTGAATTTCTCGTAGGTGGCAATACTCTGCGAGCTCTTCGAGAATTGGCTCTCTTCGGGTACTCCTATGACACCCTCAATGTCGATTGTGCAGACCGAAACATCGTTTGTAATTTCAATTTTTGTCTTCATTAGCTTCTAACTTTTTTAATCTGTTTGTTGTACACCGCAGCCCTGACCTTCTCGTAGGAGCAGTTCATCTCTCTCGAGAGCTGGTCGATAGCTCTAACCTTTACCTCTCCGGCACGGACACGGCGTTGCACCTCGTTACCGATGTACAGCCTCTCCAGGGCGGTTCGATTTAGCAGCCCCTGCTGCCACATCATCTTTACAGCCTCGGATAGGCTCTTATTCTGAACTATACCAAGTAGTGATATCAACAATTTTCTCTCTGTCAGGTTCATAATCAGTCTTTTAATAGTCGTTCAAATGTACATCGTATGACGCCGCTCTCGGTGTTCCAATCATCTATCTTGACAATGCGATATAGCGAGCTCTCCCCCTGAATTTTGAAACGAAAAGTGGTTAATATGGATGGCTTCGGGCCATTCTCCGTAAGGATAGATGCTGTTTCTGCTATTGTCGGACAGATGTCAAGAACTACTCGCTGCCCCTCTGTTTGTCGTCGCAATTCGGGTAGATGATAGGTGCGCAAACCATCTATTCCGTTTCGCTCTTCAAAACCGAGATTTATATCTTCGTTATCGACAAAGGCGGCGTAAGGGTAACTATAGAAGGTATCGCTGGCAACCCAGCACTCCCCTTCTGGTAGCGGTCGCATACCTCGGTAGCAGACAATATGGGGCGAAAAACTGCCATCGGCGCTCTCGTTCTGCCCACCAGTATCGCCCACCTGCATCAACGATGCCGAGGGTGCTAAACTGACCACATTGGTGGTGTTTACGGTTGTTGTAAACAGGCTCTCACCCATTGTTTCCCTCGCCTCTGTTGTTCCGTAGAGCGGGTTGCGGTAGCTCCATCTACCGAGTGTCGTTTTGTTCTCAGTGTTGAATTTTTCGGAGGCTCTATCACCCTCTTTATAGAGGAAGATATGTGTCTGAGGCGTGCCAATTCCGCAATCGGCAATCTCCACACCGCGCGAGTGGTCGATAATGTTGCTTATCTCCACCACCTCATCCCGGTATATCGATTCGAGTGGCTCGATATGGACCTCTTTGCGCTCACGATCCGTGAAAAATGCGAGGTTGAACATCTCACCGAGGGCTGCGAGCAGCTCCGATTGCCTGATGTCGCGAGGTGCAATATCCTCGAACTTGAGTGTCGAACCATATCCCGGTGCTGCGGTGAAGTAGGGCTGCAGAGTGGTGCCGTTGCCGATGGTGATTTTCATTCCCATCTCGGCACCGCCAAACCAGAACTTATCCAACAAGAACTCCTCGCCTGCGGCAACCTCTTGCGTCGGAAATCGGATATCCATCACAACATCCACTGTGCCCTCCTCGGTAACATGACCGGTATACAAAGCCCAATCTTCCTGATAGACGCTCCATCCATCGGTGGCGTTGTCGCGATAGTAGAGTCGTGCCGTTGTAGGAGTGGTGGTAGATGTCTCTACCGAGGCCGAGCGCGACGACCACTGTCCCATATTGTAGATATCTCCGTTTGGGTAGATTGCCACAAGTTGATACTCTCTATTATCCACATGGTCGAACACTACTGCGCGATATCGCCAATTGGCCGAAAGGGAGTTGCGATGATCTTTAAATGTGTTGGCGAGAGGGAATCTCATATGCAATCCGCTCAGTCCCATCACGGTGTTAAATCCGGCAAACTTCTCGCGTGAGACGATTCGGTATTCGGTGGTGTATTCGAGGTGGAGCAGGAATCCCACTTTTACTGCGATTTTTGGTGTGAAGCAGATGTTTCCGCCTTGATTCTTCGAGAATGTGTTGTATGTGTTGAAGCACTCCACCATCTGCACACCATCACTATCTACCATTTCGGGGTCTGCATTATCCACAATCGGGCCTACTGAGTGGGCAACCATACTTGTTGTGGCATAGACTCGTCCCAAGCTGTCGGCGGTGGCGGTGACGGGCTCGGAGCGTCGGGCGAAGAAGTTGCACTTCGATTTTGATGCCGATACATCACCTCGCATATAGTCGCCACTCATGTAGAGCGATTGTCCCAACTCGCTATCAAGGAAGTTGCTGTGTAGCGTGTAGCCCAACTTGGCAAACATCGCCTTTACCATTGCTGCGACAGAGATAAATGGGTGGTAGTCATCCGTAAGCATCACATGCTCGATAGGCATGAGTTCCGATGAGTATCCGAACACCTCACCTCCTCGCCAGACAGGTAGAAAACGGATGGCATTTTCGCCCTCCCACGACTCGGCAATGGTCGAGAGGTTATAATCGGCCTCGAATGGAATGTCAAGGTCGGAGAGTTTGCCATATACCACCGACTCTATCCACTCTGCACCTCCCTCGCGGATGCGAAGTTTGTAACCGTCGTCGTTACCTCCGCTGATTGTGGTCGAGATAAGGTATGCCGTGCCGTTGAATATCTCGACGCCACCCCTTCTAACCTTGGCGGTGTGGTGCTCCATGTTAAATCGCGATACGGCATAAATATCTCTCGAAGAGCCTAATACAGCGTTGTTTGCAGCTGTAGCAGGGAGTGTCAGCTCTATTGTTCTGCCGCTTCTTTCGCCCTCTACCGAGGTGAGTTTTTTGATGTCGAAATCAATCGGAATAGTCGGCAACTTCTCGATGTCGCACCTCTTGTCGTCAATCCACAACTCAATCATAACTCCGCCTCCTCTCTGCTCCACTCCGAGATATCCAACGCTATGCAGGTCGGTTCGCCAAAGAGGTCGCTCTCTATGGTTGATGTGAGCACCATAACCTCTCTGCTGCCCTCGGATTGTTCAATCCAAACCTTTGGCGAGGCGATAATTTGGGCGAGAGCCTCTACCGTTGTGCTCGGCTCGTAGCGGGAGATAAGGGTAATGTTCGATTCAAGCGTTGAGCGCACCATACGCCTGTTATCTCCTGCGCCAATGTGTAGTTTGTTGCTCTTAAGTTTGCGTTTTGCCACTATCGGGAATGTATAGCGCTCGATAGAACCCGCTTCCGATATCCACGCCAAGCGACACTCTCTTTTGTGGTGTGCTCGTACAGTGTAGCATAGTGATGCGAAAGGAGTGTTGTTACGCAATATCTTCACATCGAAATAGTGAGCCTCGGAGTCGCAATCGTCGGCTGCAATGGTGAGGACGACGGCCCCCGTAGCGGTTGTGTAATCCATCACCATGTTGTCGCCGGAGTTTGTATCGATGCTTGCGACAAGGCGATCGCCAGCCTCTACCAGTAGTAACAACTCATCCCTCTCTCCGAAGGCGATATGGCGATGCTCGGCCATTGTTGTAACCACCGCAGGTGCAGTGCATAGGCTCTTGTTGGTTGATATCAGCAGTGTTTCCGACACCCTATCTTCAACTCGAATGGCACAGGCTCGTGTCGGGGCATCTTTGAACATTGTCGAGGTGTGGCTTGGCGCATACTCTGCAAATCGCTCTATGTAGGGTGCGACATTTATCTCTGCCGAAACAACGCTTCGCAACTGTTGCATGGCTATCACCTCATCGGTTGTTGCATCTATTATCTCCACCACGATATCGGTGGGCTCCTCCGTTTCGCTCTCTATTCCGAAGAACAAACCCTGATGCAGAGGGGTGAAATCCGGGGATATTTTTCGAAGTCTCATTGCTTTAAATTTTGTGTTGTTAGAAAATTGTTTCGACATAGGCCTCCGCCTCCATGGCTAAAGCTCCGTGAGAGTCGATACCGTTGAGTGGTTCAATGGTCAGCTCATCTACCACCGCCACAAACTCCGCTTGCGACAATCCGACAAAGATCTCGGTCAGATGCGACTCCATTTGAGCGAACAGTTCATTTCGTTCCGCAGGGGTAAGCTTTGCCGCCTGGTGGGCGAGGGTTAGAGTTACTTTGTAGGTTATTCGACCATTTTTTCGTCCCTCGATGCTCGAAAATTTGGGTTGGGACATAAAAGCGGCGGGGTAGCGGGTGATTGTGGTCGGATAGTACGATTTATCGTGTAAGGTAAAGCTGTAGCCATACCCCGACGCCAACCCCTCCACCGTGCCGCACAATAAGGCACGATTCATAGGTTAAAATGTTGTTAAGTGTGTTAATAATTTGTTCGTGGCTGTCGAAAACAAGAGAAATGTTCCGAGCAGTCAGCCATTTTTGATGTTGAGAAGGTTTTTAACATCGAAGAACCGAGTGTTGAAAACCAAGTGTCGATTGACGCCGATTGACGGTGCAAATATATAATCCGAAAAGGGGGCTTGTCAAGAGTTTTTGGATAATTTTTACAACTTTTTAACCCTTCGGTCAGGGCAAATTCCTCTGATTGAAAGGCTTGGCCGACAGAAAATTTTTTCACTTTTTCTAAAAAAATAGAAAAATGGGAACACCCTGTATAAAATTTGCTTATCTTTGCAATGATAATGGCCCGCTTAAAAGGGTCGGATAAGTCAAACAAAAAGCTCGCAAGCGATGGATGATGGCAGTAAACACAAAAATAATAGCCGTGTCGTATTTGAATACGATACCGTTCATCTATGGACTTCGACACCACGCTAATCTCGGTGCCGAACTGTTGCTTGCACCCCCTGCTACATGCTATCAAAACTTTGTCGAAGGTAAGGCCGATATTGCGCTTATACCTGCGGCTATGGTACCATCGTTGCCCGATGCAGAGATTATTACCGACTACTGCATTGGTGCAATCGATAAGGTGCGTACCGTCGTCGTAGTAACAAATACACCTATCGACAAGGTGCGTCGCATCTACCTCGATTCCCACTCTAAAACCTCGGTGCAGCTTTGCGGTTACCTTGCCAATAAGTTGTGGCATATCGAGCCTGAGTGGATCTCTATGGAGGATTATTCGGTGCTCGACAATGCACAGGAGGGCGATGCATTCCTGCTTATTGGCGACAAGGTCTTCGATCACGAGGGCAAATTTGCCCACTCATACGACCTCGCTGCCGAGTGGCGCAAGGCAACCAAGATGCCGTTCACTTTTGCAGTGTGGGTAGCACGCAAGGGCCTCTCGTACGAGTTGCACGACGAGTTGCAGGCGGCATTTACATTCGGTATGGAGCACATCTATGAGGCTATCCTCGAGAGCGACTATGCCGACCGCGACTACGCCTACGAATATCTGACAGAAAATATCGATTTCTTGTTCGATATACAGAAACATAAGGCACTTAAAAAATTCTGGGACTTTGGCTTGAAGATTGAGCCGAAGGTCAATCCCGGCTGAAGGTAATCTAAAGGTGTTCGGGCTCTTGACAAAACTTCCACCGAGCACACCCCTGACAAAAAATCGAAGTTAAACCTTACTTAACACACAAGGAAAAGAGATGATTACTATCTACTTGAAGCAATACAACAAGATTATCCGCAACGCCGATACCGATCTTTTCGACGATCTCGGCTTCGACGATATTCTCTGGATCGATATGGTGCAGCCAACCATCAAGGAGCAGAAGGCTGTCGAGAATTTTATGGAGATAAGCCTACAGACCAAACAGCAGGTCGAGGAGATTGAGTCCACCTCAAAGTATTCCGAGCACGAGAACGCCATTATCTCGAACTCGAACTTCTTCGTCCCTACGGGCGATAGTTTCGAGGTTGAGCCGGTATCTTTTATCCTCTCGAACGAGGGTGTCTTGGTTTCGGTGCGTCAGGCCGATATGCGCACATTCCGCGAGGCCGAAAAACGCTTGCAGATGAACTACCGCAGCTTCTCGACAGGCTACCACATCCTTATCTCGTTGCTCGAGGTGCGAATCGACTTCGACGCCGACCTCGTCGAGATGGTAGGTCGTCAGGTTTCAGCACTTTCGAAGGGCATCAACAAGGAGGATTCGATCGACAAGGCTGTGATCCACCGTATCAACACCTTGCAGGAGCGTACGATGATCTTGCGTGAGAATATCTTCGACCGCCAGCGTATCCTCTCGGGTATCCTGCGAAGTGAGCGCTTCCCTAACGATATCTATCCGCGCTTGCAGTTGATGATTAAGGATGTTAACTCGTTGATCTCGCATACCGACTTCTCGTTCCAGCGTCTGGACTATATCCAGGATTCGGCCCTCGGTCTTATCAATATCGAGCAGAACGAGGTTGTTAAGATCTTCTCGGTGGCAGCTGTGGTCTTCATGCCTGCGACACTCGTTGCGAGTATATATGGTATGAACTTCCGCTTAATGCCTGAGTTAGAGTGGGTTTACACCTTGCCTAATGGTTGGGAGTTGCCGCTTGGCTACATCTTCGCCATCGGTTTAATGGTTCTCGCCTCGGGCTTGACAATGGGCTATTTCCGCTACAAGAAGTGGTTGTAGAACGACAATACAAAACGACTAACACAACACATTAAATATGATAAAGACACTTGTTGCATCGTTATTGTTGGTATCGAATGTAGGTATTGACTGGTTGAATTCTAAGTTTGACACATACGACAAAATCCAGAAGCAGCTCCATGAGTATGCCGAGCCTGGATATATGGAGTATAAGAGTGCCGAGTTGTTCATCAAGCACCTCGAGGAGCACGGTTTCAAGGTAGAGCGTGGCGTTGCAGGTATACCGACAGCCTTTGTTGCGAGCTACGGCTCGGGCAAGCCGGTTATGGCGGTACTTGCCGAGTACGATGCACTCCCGGGTTTGTCGCAGGACGCATCTCCAAAGAACAACCCTGTTGTTGAGGGTGGCTATGGCCACGCTTGCGGCCACAACCTTATTGGTACAGGCGCATTGTCGGCCGCAGTGGCAGTGTCGAAATGGTTGGCTGAGGGCCACCAGGGAACTATTCGCTTGTATGGCTGTCCTGCAGAAGAGGGCGGTGGCGGCAAGACC
>JAFZDR010000178.1 GCA_017561105.1 Alistipes sp.
GACGACTTGGCTCGTCAGTTCAATGTTATGGCAAAGCACTCTATCGAGAAGATGGGTGCTAAGAACCACGACGCATTCCTCTCGGTTAGCGACATCACAGCTCGTGAGTGCGCACACTTGCTCGGCAAGGAGGTTGATGTTGTAACTCCTAACGGCTTCGAGAACGACTTCGTTTGGACAGGTAAGGAGTATACCGCAAAGCGCAATGAGGCTCGCAAGGCTATGATCGAGGTTGCTGAGGCTTGCCTCTCGCACAAGTTCGAGAAGGAGCCGTTCATTATCGGCACAAGCGGTCGCTATGAGTTCCACAACAAGGGCTTGGATGTATTCTTCGAGACTTTGAAGGCTCTCGAGACATCGGGTAAGCTCGATCGTGAGGTATTGGCTTATGTTACTGTTCCTGCTGCAAACCTCGGCGCTCGTCGCGATTTGCAGGCTCATTTGCAGGATAAGTCGCAGGCTATCGACGCATCGCAGTATCGCTACTCGACACATGTGTTGGAGTATCAGGCTTGGGATCAGGTTGCAAATGCAATCAACGGTTCGGTACTCGATCGCGCAGAGTCGAAGGTTAAGGTAATTTTCGTTCCTACATATCTCAACCAGAATGATGGCGTATTCAACAAGTCGTACTACGAGTTGCTCGTAGGTATGGATTTGACTATCTACCCATCGTACTACGAGCCATGGGGATATACTCCGCTCGAGTCGGTTGCATTCTCGGTGCCTACAATCACTACCACATTGGCAGGTTTCGGTGTATGGGCAGCAGAGCAGGAGCAGAACAATGGCGTAGTAGTTGTTGAGCGCAACGATAGCAACACTGCTGAGGCTGTAACTTCTACTGCAGAGGCAGTTCTTCGTTTCCTTGCACTCTCTGAGAAGGAGGTTGCTGCTGTGCGCAACGCTGCGTTCGAGATGTCGAAGAAGGCTCTCTGGGATAACCTCTTCACATACTACAAGAAGGCTTATGAGTGCGCTATCGAGAGCTGTGTAGCTCGTACAAACCGCGCCGTACTCGGTGATGGTGGTGCTTCTCACGAGCAGATCAACTTTGTTCGTCAGCAGTTGTTCGTAGAGCGTCCAAATTGGCAGCGCGTAATGGTCGAGAAGACCTTGCCTGTACGCCTTCACCCACTCGAGGAGTTGTCGCGCAACTTGTGGTGGAGCTGGACTCTAGGTGCTCGCGATTTGTTCGAGGCTATCGACAAGGAGTTGTGGGTAGAGGTTGATCGCAACCCTATAGCATTGCTCGATAAGTTGACTATTGAGCGTTTGGCTGAGCTCGAGAAGGATGCTGCATTCCTCGCTAAGATGGATGAGGTATATGCTCAGTTCAAGGAGTATATGAACGAGAAGCCAAATCCAAAGGCTCCAAAGATTGCCTATTTCTCGATGGAGTATGGTTTGCACCACTCGTTGAAGATCTACTCGGGAGGTCTCGGTATCTTGGCCGGTGACTATGTAAAGGAGGCTTCGGATAGAAATACTCCAATGGTTGCAGTAGGTCTTTTGTATCGCTACGGATATTTCACACAGCGTCTTTCGGCACAGGGTGCCCAGGAGGCTACATATGAGGCTCAGAACTTCTTCAAGTTGCCAATCTTCCCTGTTCGTGAGGAGGATGGCTCGTGGGTAACTACCCAGGTGGCTTTGCCGGGTCGTACTTTGAGTGCTCGCGTATGGTGCTGCCAGGTAGGTCGTACTCCGTTGTACTTGCTCGATGCCGACTATGAGGCTAACCTCGAGGAGGATCGTCAGGTTACTCACCACCTCTACGGTGGCGATTGGGAGAACCGCTTAAAGCAGGAGATCTTGCTCGGTGTCGGTGGTATCCGCGCCCTCGCAAAGATGGGTATCAAGCAGGAGGTTTACCACTGCAACGAGGGTCACGCTGCATTTATCGGTGTTGAGCGCGTTCGCAACTTGATGTCGCGTAAGAAGCTCTCGTTCTCGGAGGCTTTGGAGGTTGTACGCTCGTCGTCGCTCTTTACAACTCACACCCCTGTACCTGCAGGTCACGACGCATTCCCTGAGTCGATGATTCGTCAGTATATGTCACACTACCCAGATGCTCTCGGCATCACTTGGGATCAGTATATCAACCTCGGTAAGGTTAATCCGAACGATCCGAACGAGCGCTTCTCGATGTCGGTACTCGCATGTAACCTTTCGCAGGAGGTTAACGGAGTATCGTGGTTGCACGGCGAGGTATCGAAGGATCTCCTCGGCAATATGTGGCCTGGATACTTCAAGAAGGAGTTGCACATTGGCTATGTAACCAATGGTGTTCACTTCCCAACTTGGACCGCTTCGAATATGCGTCGCCTCTACTCGCGTTACTTCCCTAACGGTTTCGAGGGTCACACATATAACATCCCTGAGTGGCAGAAGGTATACAATATTCCGGATGAGGAGTTGTGGGGCGAGCGTATGTTCCTTAAGCAGCGCCTTATCAAGACTATCAAGCGTCGTTATACCGATCCTTCGCAGGTTCGTTTCGATCGTCCAAGCCAGATGGTTCAGGTTGCAGATCGTATCAAGCCTGAGGTTTTGACTATCGGTTTCGCGCGTCGTTTCGCAACTTATAAGCGTGCATACCTCCTCTTCTCTAACTTGGAGCGTTTGTCGGCTATCGTAAATAACAAGCAGCGTCCTGTTCAATTCATCTTCGCAGGTAAGGCTCACCCAGCTGATAAGCCGGGTCAGGATTTGATCAAGCGTATCGTTGAGGTATCGTTGATGCCTGAGTTCGTAGGTAAGATCATCTTCTTGCAGAACTACGACATGGAGTTGGCTCGTCGTATGGTTCAGGGTGTTGATGTTTGGTTGAACACTCCAACCCGTCCATTGGAGGCTTCGGGTACTTCGGGCGAGAAGTGTGTTATGAATGGTGTTATGCAGTTCTCGGTACTCGACGGCTGGTGGGTTGAGGGCTACAAGGAGAATGGCGGTTGGGCACTCCCTATGGAGCGTACATTCGCTGATCAGGGCTATCAGGATGAGCTCGATGCCGAGATGATTTACTCGACAATCGAGGAGCAGATTGCACCTAAGTATTATGCACGTAACGAGAAGGGTATCCCAACCGATTGGGTAGCTTCGATTAAGAAGTGTATCTCGGATATCGCATCGAACTTTACCACAAACCGTATGCTCATCGACTATGAGGAGCGCTTCTATAACAAGTTGGCTGCACGCAAGAAGGAGCTCGTATCGAACAACTACCTCCTTGCTCGCGAGATTGCAGCTTGGAAGCGTCGCGTTTCGGCAGCTTGGGATAGCGTGAAGGTTCTCGATTCGCAGCGCGTACGCGTTGATAAGGAGTCGATGATGCTCGGTGAGAAGTATCACTTCGAGGTTAAGGTTGATGTTGCAACCCTCACCCCTGAGGAGATTGGCGTGGAGCTCGTTGTAGCTAAGCAGGTTGTAGGTGCTCAGTCGCCTGATGTAATGCTCGTAGAGCAGTTGCAGCTTGTGAATGTTGAGGGCACACAGGCAACTTATGCTCTCGATGTAGTACCAAGCCGTACCGGTGCATTCGATATCGCTTTGCGTGTTTACCCTAAGAATGCGAACCTTCCATATAGAATGGACTTCGCACTCGTTAAATGGGCATAAGGAGACTGCTTAAACCTGTTTGCATTGTTCTTTAATACCCTTTTACGGCTCTTTTCTCTTGATTATCTCGTTACATAGCACCCGCTATGCGCCTCGATAGTCAAGAGAAAATAACCGCAAAATTGAAATTAAATAATTTCGCAAACAGATTTGCGCAGACTCCTAAAAGGTTTAATGGGTTGTTGGTTATGTACTCAACACCTCGCAAGCCTTGAAAATGCTCCTCTAAAAACAGTTTTATATGGTGGGGCGCAGTTGCGCAAACTCCATATCAATAAAAGTTGAGAGCTAATAATGGGAAAAAGTGATAAAAATCTCTCGTCTCTCGTCATTCGTCTCTCGTCTAAAAAAAACATACATCAATACTGTTGGGCGCTGATCGCTCGGCAGTATTTGTTGTATAATATGATATAAAAATTGGGCTGAATGGCTTACATTTTATCGCTTTTGGTGTGATAAAATGACTGTTTTTGAAAATATTTGGTTTTTATTGGATAATTAGCCAAATTTTTATTAACTTTACGAAACGAAACAAAATCTTTATAATAAATATTATGCCGGGACTTAAATTTGACAAGCAAGAGCTTGGTAACTTGGAGTATTCGTTGCAGCGCGAGATGTTGGCTACCGACCGCCGTGGCGGTTATATGAGTACAACAATCGTTGGTTGCAACACTCGTAAGTACCATGGTCTTATTGTTGCCCCGATTGATTCGAGCAACAATGCCTATGTGCTGCTTTCGTCACTCGACGAGACTATTGTGCAGCACGATCAGTCGTTCAACTTGGCTCTTCACCGCTTCCGTGGTGTATATGAGCCTCGCGGACACAAGTATATCACCGATTTCGAGTATACTCCGTGTCCTACCATCACTTACCGTGTCGGAGGTGTGATTCTTCGCAAGGAGCTTCTTTGGATTCACAAGCGTACACAGATGATGATCCGCTATACGCTTGTCGATGCTCACTCCGAGACTACATTGCGTTTGCGTCCATTCCTCGCATTCCGCAACAAGCACGAGTTGTCAAAGGCAAATATGTATGCCAATGTTCGCTCCTACCCGGTTACAAACGGAGTGAAGAACCGTCTTTACGAGGGCTTCCCTTGGTTGCATATGCAGTTGTCGAAGTCGGATGCTAAGTTTATTCCTGCACCGGATTGGTACTACGATTTCGAGTATCAGAAGGAGTTGGAGCGCGGCTACGAGGGTTACGAGGATTTGCTCACTACAGGCTACTTCGAGATGAATATCAAGAAGGGCGAGAGCATCATCTTCTCGGCTTCGGTCGATGAGATGCCTTCGGGTGCAGCTATTGCCGAGGCATTCGAAACATCGATTGCGCGTCGTACACACAAGATTGACTTCGAGAGTTGCTTGCACCACTCGGCTCGTCAGTTCATCGTTCGTCGTCCCGGCAACCGCACCGAGGTTATGTCGGGATACCATTGGTATGGTAAAGCCGGCCGTTCGGCCTTTATCTCGCTTCCTGGTTTGACCTTGGAGCAGGGCTATAAGGAGGACTGCATGGATGTTCTCGACACAATGGTTGGCGATATGCACAATGGCGACTTCGCAGGCTCGGCTTCGGCAGAGGTTTCGGCCGATGCACCACTTTGGTTCTTCTGGACATTGCAGCAGTTGGAGGAGCATATCGGTGCTCAGGCAATCTGGGAGAAGTATGGCGCAGCAATGAAGAGCATCTTGATAGCATATCGTCGCGGTTTCTTCGGAGGATGCGTGGCAATGCACACTAACGGACTTGTTTGGGCTGCTCGTGATGGTGTTGCCTTGACTTGGATGGACTGTGTAATGAATGGTCAGCCGGTTACTCCTCGCGCAGGATACACCGTAGAGATAAACGCCTTGTGGTATAACGCCGTATCTTACGCCTTGGCTTTGGCAAAGAAGATGGGCGACAAGGAGTTTGAGAAGGAGTGGAAGGCTCTTCCTGCACAGATCAAGAAGTCGTTTGTGGATATGTTCTATCTCACAGACGAGGGCTACCTCGTAGATTATGTTGATTCGTACGGCAAGGATACAGCAATTCGTTGCAACCAGATCGTTGCTTGCGGCTTGAAGTACACAATGCTCGACGATTCGCAGATTGTGAATATATTGATGACCGTGCGTCAGCACCTGCTTACCCCTGTAGGCTTGCGTTCGTTGTCGCCACTTCACCCTATGTTCGAGTCTACCTACAAGGAGAATCCTATCGAGCAGGAGGCTGCTGCAACTAATGGTGCAGTTTGGGTATGGCCGTTGATGTTCTATATTGAGTGCGCATTGAAGCTCGATGGCGAGCGCTTCCTTGGTCATGCCGAGGAGATGTTGGCAGCATTCGACGAGAATATCCAGACCTACTGTATCGGCTCGGTTGCAGAGTATTACGATGCAAACCCTCCATTTGCTCCTCGCGGTGCAGTATCGCAGGCATGGAGTGTGGGTGCGTTGCTCTACATCAAGCAGCTTATCGATCAGTATAAGGCAAAGGCAAAGCGTACAACAAAGCGTGCCGCAAAGCCTGCTGCAACAAAAAAGAGTGTTAAGAAATAAAAAAATATAGTAAGATGAGGGTTTTAATGTTTGGCTGGGAGTTTCCTCCGCACATCGCGGGTGGATTGGGTACAGCCTGTTATGGTATGACCCGCGGATTGGCTCGCAACGATGTTGAGGTAACTTTTGTTATGCCTCGTGCATCGGGTGATGAGGACGAGCGTTTTATCCGTGTGGTGAATGCGAGCGATATCGAAACCGTATTCGGTAACGTTGGCTCTGATGCCGCAGACATCATCGAAAAAATGTCGTTTATCCATGTCGATTCTAACCTTGTTCCTTACCTCTCGCCTGAGGAGTACGAGACTTATCACGATGAGTTCGTAAAGACCGGCGAAAGACGCTGGGAGACAGGTGATATCTGGAGTCAGCGCTACACCTTCTCGGGAAAGTATGGTGCAAACCTTATGGAGGAGGTTGCTCGTTACGCTATTGTTGCAGCGCAGGTAGCTAAGGATTTGGAGGGACAGTTTGATGTTATTCACGCACACGACTGGCTCACCTACTACGCAGGTATTGCAGCAAAGCGTGTGTCGGGCAAGCCGCTCGTAGTGCATATGCACGCGACATCGTTTGACCGTTCGTCGAGCGATAATATCGATACCCGTGTTTACGAGATCGAGCGTACAGGTATGGCTGCTGCCGATCGTGTTATTGCGGTGTCGAACCTGACTCGTAATATCGTTATCGAGAAGTATAACATCCCTGCAGAGAAGGTTGTGACCGTTCACAACGCAGTGCGCTTCGCCGAGAATGAGAGCGAGTTGCCTGAGCGCGGTGTAAAGGATAAGATCGTAACCTTCCTCGGTCGTATCACCTTCCAGAAGGGACCCGACTACTTTGTTGAGGCCGCAGCAAAGGTGTTGAAGCGTGTTCCAAATGTCCGTTTCGTAATGGCGGGCTCGGGCGATATGATGAACCATGTTATTCGTCGTGTTGCTCGCTTGGGCATTGCCGACCGTTTCCACTTCACCGGCTTCTTGAAGGGTGATGATGTACACAAGATGTTCCAGCTTTCGGATGTATATATTATGCCATCGGTGTCGGAGCCATTCGGTATCTCGCCGTTGGAGGCTATGCGTGCCAATGTGCCTTCGATTATCTCGAAGCAGTCGGGTGTAGCCGAGGTATTGGATTACGCCGTAAAGGTGGACTATTGGGATGTTGATAGTATGGCCGATGCAATCTACGGCTTGATTACCTATCCGGCTCTTGCGAAGATGTTTGCACAGAAGGGCTTGGAGGAGGTTACAAACCTCAAGTGGAATGACGCCTCGAAGAAGGTTAAGGCTGTATATGAGGATGCTATCGCATCTATGAAGTAAACGAAAGAAAAAATAAAAACATAAAAAATATGAAGACAGTTTGTTTATATTTTCAGGTACATCAGCCTTGGCGACTCAAGACTTACCGCTTTTTCCACATCGGCAAGGATCACAACTACCTTGACGATTTGACTAACCGCGCTATTATGCAGAAGATTGCACGCGAGTGCTACCTTCCTATGAATGCTCTCCTCCTGAAGCTTATCAAGGAGAATAATGGCGCATTCCGTGTTTCGTTCTCGCTCACAGGTTCGGTTGTTGAGCAGTTTAAGACATACGCTCCTGAGGTGTTGGATTCGTTCCGTGCATTGGTTGATACAGGTTGCGTAGAGTTGTTGGCTGAGACCTACTCGCACTCGTTGGCAGCCCTCTCGTCGAAGGAGGACTTCAAGGATCAGGTTAAGAAGCACACCGCAATGTTGAAGGCTGAGTTTGGCGTTAAGCCAAAGGCATTCCGCAACACCGAGCTTATCTACTCGGATGAGATTGGTGAGGCAGTTGGCGAGCTCGGTTTCAAGACAATGTTGGCAGAGGGTGCAAAGCACATCCTCGGTTGGAAGTCACCGGACTTCGTATATGCAGGTGCTGCAGACCAGAGCCTCCGTCTTTTGCTCCGCAACTACAAGCTTTCGGATGATATCGCATTCCGTTTCTCGAACCAGGGCTGGGATGAGTACCCACTCACAGCTGACAAGTATGCTGCATGGCTTTCGGAATCGGAGGGTGAGGTTCTCAACCTCTTTATGGACTACGAGACCTTCGGTGAGCACCAGAAGGCATCGACAGGTATCTTCGATTTCGTGAAGAATCTCCCTGCTGCAATCCTCAAGCGTGGCGATTTGAAGTTCGCAACCGTTTCGGAGACTGCTGCCGAGCACCAGCCTGTAGCAGTTCTTCACTGCCCTCATGTTATGTCGTGGGCTGATGAGGAGCGCGATATCACAGCTTGGCTTGGTAACGACTTGCAGAACGAGGCGTTCTCTAAGCTCTATGCTATGAAGGACAAGGTTCGCTCATTGAAGAGCAAGGATTTCGAGTATGTATGGAACTTCATGCAGACTTCGGATCACTTCTACTACATGGCAACCAAGTGGCTCTCTGATGGCGATGTTCACTCTTACTTCAACCCTTATGGCTCATCTTACGAGGCATTCATCAACTATATGAATGTGTTGTCTGATTTCCAGATTGAGGTGGAGAAGGCGTTGGCTGCGAAAAAGTCTCGCAAGAAGTAAAATTGTTTTTAAGCGGCAACTGCTGCGTTAAACATCGATAACCGAGTTCCTCACATACGCTTAGTATGCTGCGGACTCGGTTTCTTGTTTGCCTTAATCCCTTTTCAAGGGCTTTTGGTTGCTCTCCTTTTTTCTGCTGGTAGGAAACAAAAAAAGATAGACCGTCAAAGTCTATCTTTTTTTATACCTATATATTATACTACTTGAAAATCTGATTTAGGATAGCTGCCAGACGGTAGCTTGCCTTTGCCAGAAGTCTGTCGTGGGTGAATGCCCAATAGTTTACATCCTCCTGTGACAATACATAGTTATCTTTAAGTTCGCGTGAGTAGATAACTCGGCTCTCCGCAGCCATATCCTTTGCCCACTCCGCAGGCGTACCCTTTTGGAAGTCGTCAAGGCGGTTGATGTGGTAGAGGTTTATGTCCTCGGCATAGAGCTCGGCAGTGAGGATGGCGTGTTTATAGGCGTAGTAGCTGTTCCACAGAAATCTCCAGCCACAATCCTTATATCGAGCCATCTTGCCGTTGCGGTTGTTCCAGCGACGCACCGTAAAGTCGTTATACGACATATCGTTGCCTTTGATGCGTACATTTGCTACGCTGTGCATATCTGCCACAGCTCTTGCAAGGCTGAGGATCGCCTCTTTGTCGCCCTTATTCTTGTTAAGGCGCTCGACAGCCTCGCCGATAACCAATAACGCATCGTTTTGACCCTCGCAAACGGGTGAATACTCCTCGTCCAGGTGGAAGAGGTACTTCGGTCTGTCGGTGATATTGCACTCTGCGAAGTCGGTGCCGAGTGCAGCCTTTGTGGCGAGTGCAGCCTCGGGTGTGAGGTGCTGGGCAGTGAGGGCGGTGATAGCCGGTAATGAGAGTTTGTTCCACGCTCCGGCCGAGAGTGTGAACAAAAGTAGCGAAAGTGTCAATATGCTCTTCTTCATAATCTACTACTCTTTGAAAACATCGTTTAGGATATAAGCCAAACGGTATCCCGCATAGGCCATCTGTTGATAGGTCATCTCGGTCAAAGCTCTCTTGTCGCTATCCGAGAGCGTTGCAACATCGGTGTCGCGAGGAACAATCTTGTACGAGCGCACAACCTCTTTAGTGGTGCCCTTGAGCCAATCGTTAGCATCGCCACGACACACCTTTGCGCGTTGCTTTGGGGTGTAGCTGTCTGCTGCGGCTCTCCACTCGGTAACCTTCCACTTCGGATGAAGAATGTTGGTGATATTGTCCCACATCGAGTGGTAGCTGTACTTCTTACCCTTATACTTGAGTCGGTAGCGGTTGTAAACGGTTGTCTCCTCGTATGTAGGCTTATCCTCTATCGGAATGGCCACATGGGCAGGGCAGTGCATATCGCCGAGCATATGAATGAGGAAACGAATTTTGTTCTGCACAGTTGAGTCAGACATCTCCTTGAACGATGTGCGCAACTGCTCGTGGAACTCGTTGATGCGGTAGGCTGCACTCTTGCGTACACTCTCGGGCTTTAAAACCTGAGAACGGAAATCTCCCGTATATTGACGGTTGGGATAGGCGTATCCGATATGCCAATGGGCTGTGCCCTTAAATCCCTTGCTGTAGCGCCAATTATCCATCCACGACGCCTCGTAGGCGAGGGTGTGGCGGAGGTAGTGGTGGCACTTTGCCTTAGCCTCGGGGGTGAGATGCTGCTCGGCTATATAGCCAATAATGGTGTGGCCGGGGCCTCCCCACGCCTTTGCGCTCTGCACGCTCAAAGATGCTGCGACTACAAGAGCAAAGAGTAGTATCTTCTTCATAATACTATATTATTGTAAAGTTGCGTTCGGTTGGTGAGAGAACCTCGATGCGTACAACCATTGCATCCTCGGGTAATAGATCCTCGATAAGCTCGGGCCACTCGATCAGACACAAATCTCCCGAATAGAAATACTCCTCGTAACCCATATCGAAGACCTCCTCGATGCGGTTGATGCGGTAGAAGTCGAAGTGGTATACCACCGTATCGCCGGCTGCGGTGCCGTACTGATTGACGAGCGCGAATGTCGGGCTCGTTACGGTGTCATCCGATCCGAGATACTCCATTATTGCGCTGATGAGCGTAGTTTTACCTGCACCCATAGTGCCACAAAATGCCACTACATTGCGACCGTCCAAGGACTCTATAACTGCCTCTGCGACACTCTTCAACTCGTCGAGAGAACTAATTTTTAACTCTTTCATAAAAAACCTTTACCTCACCACAAAGATAATAAATCTATTTTACAACACCCCCATTTTTGCATGAAAATAGGGCGGCTTTTCTCTTTTTTGCCCCTTTTGGTCCCATTTACGGCATATTAGGTCGGTAAGATGGTATTCCTGCGACATTTCCGATATATTTGTGGTGGCATAAAATACTATTCCTCTATTTGCCGAGATATAGACGATCCATTTATTCACAAAACACTAATTTATGAACAATTTAACACCTTCGGTAAACAATCCTTTTGATATTGTTCGAATTACCGAGCACGAAAACCTGGGCGTTCACGCCACGACAATCTCACGCATGGCGATAGGTTATATCCTATCGGGCAAAAAGTATATCTATAATAACGACCAATGCCGCGAAATAGGCGAAGGTAGCCTGTTCGTCCTCGACCCGGGTTTTCACTATGAGGAGAATACCGTGGCGGCTAATGGTCGGTTTGAACAGATCATATTCTATATCTCAGCCACAACACTGCAGCAGATTATATTCAGCCTTAACATAAACTACGGACTCACATTCTCGTCGCGCCACTCATGCAACAGCTGCTTTGCAAATAACTTTGCCGCCTCCAATAGCGACACTCCCATTCGCAACTTCTTCGTAGGTATCGAGTTGGCACTGCGTAATTCGGGACTGCTTCACAACGACATTGTGCAGCGCATAAAACTCAACGAGTTGATATACCTTATTCTTTCGGGTGAGGATAACTGCACCAAGCGCAAGATTTTGCGCTCGGCCGACACATCATCGGGTCAGTTTGTCAATACCATATACGAAAATCTCTTTAATGATGTGTCGATTGAGCAACTTGCAACGCTGACTAACCGCTCGCTCACATCGTTCAAAAAGGAGTTCAAACGAATGTTCAAGACCTCTCCACATCATTGGATTATAGGTCAGCGACTGGCTCGAGCTAAGATTATGCTCTCATCGACAAGTCGCACCGTATCGGAAATAGGCGTGGAGTGTGGCTTTGCAAATATATCGCACTTTATAAAACTCTTCAAGCAACGATATGGCTGTACACCTGCGTCCTACCGTCGTACAGTCGGCCACCAGGAGAGCCCACATCACTCGGCTGTAGGGTAGCGAATATGCCTTTAAAATGGCGTGGCATAGAGTATAGCTATGCCAAAATATGCATTTTATTGCTATTTGACGGGCAAATATGGTCTTTTCACCCTCGCAATCTGTTTTTTAAGGAAAAAAAGACTATCTTTGCACTATGGAATTATCGATAGTAATATCAACATATAATAACGCAAATTCGCTTGTCAGAACGATTGATTCAGTAGCCAAACAAGACGCTGATAGATCGTTGTGGGAGTGTGTGGTTGTAAATAACGCATCGACAGACGACACCAAGAGCAAGGTCGAGTCACTTATCCAAAAGTACAATAATATAAACTTACGCCTTGTCGATGAGCCTCAGCAGGGCTTGTCGTTTGCTCGCAATAGAGGTATTGCCGAGTCGAAGGGTAACTTCATTGCATTTATCGATGATGACGAGACCATTAACACAGGTTTCGTGTCGGCCTATATCGACCTCTTCCTCAATCATGGTGCATTTGCGGCAGCAGGAGCGGTTAAGGCTTGCTATGATAGCGGCCGTCCGCGATGGATGTCGAAATTTACCGAGCTGATGATTGCCAATCCGATAGATCTGGGCGATAGTATTACTACTATCACCAGCAATATCACCCCAGCCGGCGGTAATATGGCATTCAATCGCGAGATTTTTACCCTTTATGGTGGTTTCGACACCGAGCTTGGTCGCAAGGGTCGCGAGTTACTTGGTGGCGAGGAGAATGATATCTTCGAGCGTATACGCAGCCTTGGCGAGCGTGTTTACTATGTTCCGAATGCTGTTGTATATCACCATATCGGCGATCATAAACTCACCAAGGAGTATTTCGAGAAGTTGTCGTATGGCGTTGGTGTAAGCAAGTTTATCCGTGCCGATAAGGAGGGATTGGTACACGAGCTCTATCGTGACGAGAAGATGAAACGACTCTACACCGTTATTCTTGCGATACTCTACACTTTGGCGTTGCAGCCACAGAAGGCTGTATGGCTCTGCAAGATGCGCAAAGGCATCTCGAAGGGAATTCTCGAGAAGAGTCAGGAGTTGTAATAGGATTTTGAAATTAGATATTCTCTTGCGTGTCGTGAGGTTTTATATACTCATTGACACGCTTTATTATATCCGTACGCTCTTCGCACGAGATATAGTATTTGTTGCCGTCGATGTCGGTAATCTCCACAAACTTTCCCCAGCGCGAGGCGTAGATGTGGACAAACTCCATAGTGCGCAAATTTAGGAAACGGCCATAGTGTCCGAAGAAGCCCACTGCGCCGAAGATTGGCAGGCAGGCGTTCATCTCGCGTCTGCTTATCTTACGGATACTGGCGATGTCCTCGAACGAGAGGGTGGTGTCCTCGGCGATACACTGAATTTCGATACCCTCCTCATCTACAACTACACGGCGCGGAATAGAGAGGATCATCAAGGTCAATACCGCCAATATAAGCGATATAAACCATGCCGAGATATATCCGCCCTCGTAGAATAGTGCCAGCATAACGCTGAGCCCCACAACGAGGAGGAGATATAGTACAGAGGTATATACTATACGCTTCCCGAAACGGTATTTATAGATCTTCTCCATGTTTTATTCCTCCTTCTTTGCCTCTTTCAGCTCGGCGGCAATCGCCTCGGCAATTACCAAATCGGTAGGGGTTGTAATCTTTATGTTGAAATAGTCACCCTCGCAGAGTGCAACCTTTTCGCCCGAGTGCTCCACAACCGAAGCATCGTCGGTAAACTCCTTGCGGAATGGGGTGTCGTAGGCTGCTCGCAGAATTGGTGCTGCAAATATCTGAGGCGTCTGCACTATGCGCAATGGGGTGCGATCGGTGATATGCGACTCCTCGCCTTCGACCACGCGGTATGAGTCCACCGCCTTTACGACCGGTATTGCTGCTCCGTTTTGTAGGGCGCACTCGACCGCACGATTTATCAACTCGGGAGTTGCAAATGGGCGCACACCGTCCTGTACAGCTATCAAATCGACAGCATCGTTCAACGACTCTATGCCGTTGCGTACCGAGTGAAAACGCTCCTCGCCACCCTCGACAACCGAGTGCTTTGCAACCTCGAAGCGGGCTGAGAGGTTTTTCCAGAAGTCGATATACTCGGCAGGCAGTACAACTACAATGCGCGAACTTGGCAGAGCCTTGCGGAAGGCGTTGATGGTGCGTGCCAAAATAGGCTCGCCGCCCACAAACGAGAACTGCTTGGGGAGAGCTCCTCCCATTCGCTTGCCACTACCTCCGGCAACGATTATTACACCTACTCTTGGCTGTTCCATATCAACTTCTTTCCAAAACCGAGTGTGTTGTCGGTCAATTTTATAAATGTAGGCTTTACGGCCCAAATGTTCAATGGCGCAACGGCCGCATAGGGAAAACGCTTGATGTAGACTCTCTTATCCTCCTCACTGCCACGCTCGGCTATGCCGCAAATCTGCGCACCCTGCACTTTGCCCACAATGCGCGTTTCGAGAGTAATGCCGATTGCAACTTTGGCGTTGTTCAGCATCTCCTGCGCATGGCGTGTGGCATCGTCGGAGGTGAATATAAGGCGATTGTGCTCCTTGTCGTAGGCATAGAAGCATGCCGCGCAATATGGCTCGCCCGCACCCGAAACGGTGGCGAGGGTAAGAACATGGTGGCGCTTGATAAAATCTGCTATGCGTTTATCGACCATTGTTAGATAGTTTCGAGATTTGTAACCTTCATCGAGTCGGGTACATCGCCCTCCAACTCCGCAATAACGCGCCATCTTACGCGCTCAAACTTCTCGCGGTTCTCCTTCGAGATAGGCTCGGTAGGCTTCTGCGGAACGCTCAATGGGTTGATAGGGGTAGAGCCCTTCCACAAGCGGAAATCGAGGTGCGGGCCGGTTGAGCGACCTGTCGAACCTACATAGCCGATAACCTGTCCCTGCGATACGCGGGCACCCACCTTTATACCTTTGGCAAAGCCGCGAAGGTGAAGATAACCTGATGAGAGGTTGCCCGGATGCTTAATCTTAAGCATATTTCCGGCAGCCTTGTCGTACGACTTCTTGCTGACTACACCATCTGCCACAGCGCGTACGGGCGTACCCGATGGTGCGGCATAATCTATTCCGTGGTGTGGACGGTACTTCTTCAATACCGGGTGGAGTCGTGCATGCGAGAACTTAGACGATATGCGGGTGAACTTCAACGGAGCCTTCAAGAGCTGCTTGCGCAACGAGCCTCCGTCCGACTCCCAATACTGCAATTTGCCATTCTGCTCGAAAGGTATGGCGTAGATATCCTTGCCACGGTGGGTGAACTTTGCTCCCCACACGCGACCTATGCCTACCGAAAGGGTGTCGATAAACTTCTCGTCGTAGATGACGGTGAAGTGGTCGCCCACCTGAATGCCGAAGAAATCGACGGTCCATTGGTAGATATCCTCCATCTCGGCAGCGAGGGCATAAGGGAGCTCTGCATCCATAATAGCCTTCCACAACGAAGATGAGATAACGGCAGAACTCTTCTTGCGACGAATTTCAACCTCGCGTTGTCCTTCGCGCACAGCCACAGAGTCGCCCACGAACGAGAATACCCCATAGTCGATAAGGTTCTTCTCGTAAACGAGGTGATCAAGGTGTACAGAGGTCGAATCCTGACGGGTAAATGTGGTGTAGTGGCTGCCCGAGCGGATAGTACGCAGTGGGCAGATATCCTTGGTCAATTGATCGAGTCGTATGATCTTTTGCGTGCCAATGCCGTAGTTGCCGAGGATCTTGCTCCACGAATCACCACTCTCGACCTGCTTGCGCTCGACATTATAGTCGTTGGCTCTAATGCCGAAGATGATATTATCCTTCTCGGCCTTTGCTCCGTTTTGTGAGTTGCAGCCGATAAACGGCATTGTCATTATCGCAGCGATAAGTATATAGATCAGTCGCTTCATATCTGCTTTACTCCATTGGGAATACTCGTACTTCGCAAACACCCTCGAGCGCCTTTACCAAAGCCTCGATATCGGTCTTCTGCTCAACTTGTCCGTAGTGATAAGGGTAGAAGAGGGTAGGCTTGATTGCCTTTACTACATTCGCAGCCTGCTCTACGGTCATTGTATATGGCTGATTTACCGGCAGGAAGGCGATATCTACGCCCTGCTGCGAGAGTACATCCTCATTATCCTCGGTATCGCCTGCTACATAGATAGTGGTGCCACCGAGAGTGAGAATGTAGCCACAATCCTCGCGGTGCTTAGGGTGGAAATCGGTGTGTCCCTCGCTTGTGTTATATGCCGGAACGGCGCGTACCGACAACCCCTCGAAAGGTGCAGCCATGCTACCCGGCAACATCGTTGTGCAGTCGTGCTCGAACGCCTCGGCCGAGGTCTTGTCGCACAAGATAGCGCACTTCTCGCCCGCAATCTTCTCTACGGTTGCCATTTCGAAATGGTCGTAGTGGTGGTGGGTGATAAGTATGGCATCAGCCTTTGGCAACTTCTCCCATGCGAACTCGCCTACAGGGTCGATATAGATATGTTTGCCATTATGCTCGATTGCGAACGAAGCGTGAGCAAAGAATGTGAAGACGATCTCCGAACCATCCTTCGCCACGACCTTATCTTGTGGATATGTTGGGGCTTTTTTGCAACAACCAAAAAGCGATAGTAATCCCATAACCAAAAATAGTTTTTTCATATTTGTTTTAGATAGTCATCAACGATTTTACAGGTGCAATCTTCTCGAGTCTAGCCTTGCCGTTAATCTCCTCGATCTCTACAAGGAATACAAACTCCTTAATCTTCACGTTGTATGGCTTGCCGTCACGGTGAATGGTGAGCTTCTCGAGCGACTCGGCAATTCCGAGTGCTGTTCCACCTGTTGCAAGAACATCGTCGAGAATTGTAACATAGAATGTGTCACCCTCGGGTACTCCCGCTGCGATATCGCTCAAACGGTAGAAGAGCTTGTCGAAACCGTACTCCTTCTCGATGCAAACCTCGATCAAATCGCCGTCGTTGAATGGCAACTTGCCACTCTTGCGCATCGGAATGATATTCTCAACGATACCCTCCTCCGAAAGGAGCGGTGCGGTGAAGAGAAATGCGCGAGCCTCGGGTGCTGCAACATTAGGAGCATGAGTAGCCTCCTTTAACGCCTCGACAACCTCGCGGAACGCCTTCTTCGACTGAAGGAACGGAATAATGTCGATAAAGTTGATACCCTCTTTAGGGAAGTTCTTATAGAATTTGAGTGTCTCAATCATGGTCTTTTACTTTTTATGGTTATTTGTTAAATGTTCTAAAATTCGTAGAAATAGATCTTTGCCGATTTAATCTTGCTCTCCTCAACACCGTGCAGCGTTATCGAACCCTTGCGCTTGATAAAACGAGTGCCAAAGCGATCGTGGTATGTTCCGTTGTTGTGGAGGGTGAAGAATGTCTTCTTGTCGTAAGAGAACTCCAAAGTTCCCTCGAACTCGATGTCGATGGCAACACCGCCATTTTCAACCTTCTCGTCGGCTGCAATGGTGAGAGTCTTGCCTTGTGCGAATACCTGAGGGTCGAGTGTTACGACCTTTGCAGGCTTATTGTTTGGATCCGGCATCAACGAGAAGTCGGAGAGGATGATTGTTGCACCATCGCGCAAAGCGTAGACCTCGCGAGGTGAGAGGTAGATCGACGACTGCACCTCGTAACCCTGCTCGCGCAGACGCTTGATGCGCTCTTTGGTCAGAGTCTCGCGCTCCATAGACGATACGCCCACTTTACCTCCAAGTTGAGGCAATACCTCGAATGCGCTCTCGGCGGTCTTCTTCTTTATGGCGTAGAGGATAAGGCACTTCGAGAACTTGCGGCACTCCTTGATGCCCTCGACATTGTTGGTAAAGCATACCCAGTTGTCGCCCATAATCTTCTGTGCCAAGCGGTACGACTCCACATACTTACTATGGAGCATAGGAGTAATACCCTGCTTCTTACACTCCTTGAGAATCTCCTCAAGAGTTGGCACCGGTGTGCGATACTCCGGATTTGACGATGCCAACACATAGTTCTTGCGCAACTCCTTAAAGGTAATGTCGCTAACCGACACCTTCTCGCTCAACTTAGAGTAGTCCGAAGCGTTACGGCATGTGCGGTTGAGGGTTTTGTCGTGCATGATGACCATCTTGCCATCCTTCGTAAGTTTAACATCGCACTCGATACCCATATATCCGTGTTGCGCAGCGCGACCTACAGCAGGAACAGAGTTCTCGGGTACAATTTTGCTCCAACAGCCACGATGTGCAAACATCTTTGGGAGCGGTTGAGCGATAGCCACAGCTGCGGTGGCGATAATAAGTGCAGTTAGGGTCAGTAGTCGTTTCATATTTTTTATGTTTATTTGTTGTTAGCGGGAAATGATACTCCGTATACCAAATGCTCGAGCGGACGCAGGAAGTTGCGCTTGCCATACTTTGGCGAGTAGACATAACAATCTATTGTGAGCAACTCGCCTTCGCGCTCGTCGAGAGTTGTGTAGCTGACGAATGGACCTCCCATAAAGTCCCTCTCAACCTCCCAAAATCCGCGAAGCTCAATCCAGTCACGACCATTTATCTTCACGACCTTGCGCTGAGGCATAAAATCGACATATCCGTCATCCTCCACATTCGGAATACGCTTTACGGTTGTCATATACGAGCCGTCGGTCGGTCCCGGAATTCGCTTTGCGAACTCGTTGCGAGCCTTTACGAGTGACTCGGTGGTAACGCTCGCCTTGCCCTTGAATGGGTGCGAGTAGATGAAGAAGCCTTGGCTCGCTACAGGGTATTCGTTCGACGCCCATACGAAGTCGTCGCTCTCGGCACGGAAGAGATAGCCGTTCGAGATATGCATATCGATGTCGAACTCCTCTTTTATAATCTTCTCTAATGCTCTTGCGCCCTGCTTCTTGGCATACTCGATAGTGCGGTTGCGCTCGGCAATCTCGAGCACCTGCAAAAGGGCAGAGCCGTTCTGCTTGAGATATTCGACCATTGCTGCAATCGACGGACCCTGGAAGGTCAATACGATTTGTGGTGACGCCACCACATCGTACTGAGCAACTATCGATGTCTCGGCCACTTGTGGCGAGCAGATCACCTTCAAGATGTTGCGATATGACGGTAGCAAGTGCTTAAAGTCACGCGCGGTGATGCGCACCACATTAAACATCGGCTCCACCTGGTTGAGCATCTCAACGGGAGTCTCGAGTACCGCTTTCAGCTCGGTGCCGAGCTGGCTCTCCCACTCATAACCATCGCAAACGACCAAAACTTCGTAAGGCGAACCCTGGGCAGTCTTCTTTGCACCGGTAAGCGAGCGGAAACTGTCGCAACCAACCATTGCGGCAAGTAATACTATGCTGACTAAGATGTATGCTACGCGTTTCATAAAATTGTATTTTATGAGGTAAAGTTATGCATATTTTGTGCAATATCAAAATTTTTACAGGAAAATCACTATATTTGTGGTGGGTTAAACAGAGTTGGTATATGAAAATCACGCCTCCCGCATTTATACGCAGAATCTTCCCCGAGCTGATATGGCAGATCGAGGATGAACGAGGTGTCTATCTCACCTTCGACGATGGTCCTACACCGGGTGTTACCGAGTGGATTTTGGCGATGTTGAAGCGCTACAATGCCAAGGCGACATTCTTTGTGCTGGGCAAGAATGTGGAGATGTTCCCCGACCTATATCGCAAGATTCTCGATGACGGCCATAGCGTAGGCAACCACACCTATTCGCATCAAAAAGGTGTGAAAACCTCGCTGGAGCGATATTTGGAGGATATAGATTTTGCATCCGACTCGGTACACAGCAATCTCTTCCGTCCGCCTTATGCGCGTATTACGCCGTCGCAGCTGCGAGCTGTGGCTAAGCGCTATAAGATAGTGATGTGGAGTATCGTATCGCGCGATTATAATCGCAAACTCTCGGGCGAGAGGTGCTTGCGAGGTGTGTTACCACATATTAAGCCCGGAGCGATAATTCTCTTCCACGATAGCGAGAAGTCGTTCTCGAATATGAGCTATGCGTTACCCAAGACATTGGAGCGCATTGATGAACTTGGTCTAAAATGTAAAGCAATAGAGTTATAATGAAGGTAGTAGTAGCGATAACGGCAGCAAGTGGTGCGATTTATGCACGCCAGCTTTTGGCAATGCTCGTAGCGAACAGAGAGGTTGAGCGCATAGCGGTTATATATAGCGCAAATGCTCGTGCTGTGGTGGCTCACGAGGGTGAAATAATGCCTAAGTCGGAGAAGATAGAGGAGTACGAAAACGACAATCTCTTCGCAGCTCCCGCAAGTGGCTCGGCGCGTTGGGATGCCATGGTGGTAATCCCTTCGAGTGTGGGTACCGTAGGTCGTGTGGCTTCGGGGGTGTCGCAAATGCTGATTGAACGAGCTGCAGATGTGATGCTGAAGGAGCGCCGCCGCTTGATTTTTGTGGTGCGCGAAACACCATACTCGCTTATTCACCTTCGCAATATGACAACTCTGACCGAGGCGGGTGCTGTGATTTTGCCGGCAACACCGTCGTTCTACTCGTTGCCGCAGGATATTGAGTCGCTCTGCCAAACCGTAACCGAGCGCGTAACCGCAATGTTGGGTTTGGAGTGCGAGAGGTACGAATGGGGTAAATAGTCCAAAGATGAAAAAGTTACTGCTAATACTACTTGTGTTGTTGTGTGGCTCGTGCCGCAGAGGTGGCGATTTGTCGGCTTTGCGCGAGGGCGACATCGTATTTATTGAAACCACATCGTTTCAGTCGAAGTTTGTAAAGCTCGGCATGATGTCGATATGGAGCCATTGCGGTATTGCGGTCGATACACCCGAGGGCGTGCAGATTATGGAGGCCGATACCACCGTGCGTATCATCCCTATAGAGCGATTTATCGATAAGTCGGTGGGAGGAAAGTATATCATCAAGCGCCCGAAGCAGCAACTCTCCCAGCCAATCGAGCAGGATAAGTGGCTCGGTAGATGGTATGACCTTAAGTTCAACTTCGATAACGAGGAGGTCTATTGCTCGGAGTTAGTATGGCTCATATATAAAGAGCAGGACATAGAGCTATGTCCTGCCTGTAAGATAAATTCTCACTTTATGGTGCGATTTGCCGCTTTGCAACGCGCTCTCGAAGAGAGAGGTATCTCGCCCGAGCAATATGCGGTTGCCCCTTGTGATCTGTTGCGAGCCTTGTAACAGTTAGGCGAGTATATCCTTTACTACTCCCTCCATCTTCTCTACAATTTGTCGTTGCAGAGGTTGCCGATGCTGCCCTCGTGGGTGTGGTGCACCTCGCGGGTAGGGGTGTAGCGGCCCTCCTGAACTGCGATACCTACCTCACGGTACGCCTCGCGGAATGGGGTACCATCCAGCACAAGTCGATTTACATCCTCCACGGTAAAGAGGTAGTCGTACTTCTTATCCTCCAAAATACTCTTGTTGATGCGAATATTCTGCAACATAAAGTCGCACATCGCCATTACCTCGCAAATCTCGGTTGTTGCAGGGAAGATAACATCCTTCAACAACTGCATATCGCGGTGGTATCCGAGTGGAAGGTTCGC
>JAFZDR010000179.1 GCA_017561105.1 Alistipes sp.
GCAAAATCAGATGTCAGCGTGAGAGTTCGAGCATCCTCATTACCGCGAACTGCCAACTCCACAACATCGGCGCTACAGCTACGACCTACGGTTTCGTACTCCGCATCCGCAATCTGCAACACACCATCCATATCATCGAGCGAAGCGCCACGAGCCGACAATCCCACATTTGCACGCAATACAGATGTAGTATCTCTGCGATTTATGTTCATCGCGTGGAGGTCGGCATACTCAATAGACATCTGAGCATCGTAGAGAGGCAACTCCTTAACCGACAAATCGGCAATCATCTGCGCATTAAGCATCAACGACCTATCATTCGTCGAGAGTGTTCCGCTCAAACGGCTATCCTCCATATTCACCACTGCAGTAATATCATTGTAGTCGTAGCCATTCAGACCCAAGCTCTCAGCCGCAACATCGCCGGCAAGCTTCAACGGCCGCTCATCGCCAAACTCCGCCTTTACATTTGCAGTCAGGGTTGCAGAGCCAAAGATATCCTTTGCCAAGATAGCGGCCAGATCCAAATCGTTGTTCGAAACAACTGCCTCTAAACCTTTTCGGCCCTCGGCAGGATTTTGCATTGCACACTCCAACTTTACAGAGCCACCGCTCTCCACCGAGCTGCTCGCCTTTGCAGTAAAGTTATGAATAGTACCATGGAATTCACCCGAAGCATCCACGCTTTTTAAGCGTGCCACATACTCAGCAGCACTCTCACCAAGCGAGAGGTGAGCTATTGTATTCAAGAGGTAGGTTATCTCATCGGTTGTAGCCTTCAACTTATCAACCTTCACATCAAATCGAGTATTCTCTACATCGACCAATCCGCGAATGCGCACCGAACCCCGCAAAACGCCCCCATCCTCGAGTGTTGCATTGGTGAGTTTTCCCTTAAAGTTTGCAACCGGACCATTCATCGAAGCGGTTACATTGCGCAAAGATGTGCGCCAATTCCACATTGCAGGCGCAAAGTAGCCCACATCCTCAGACGACACACGGCTGTCGCGAACATTGCAGATTATAGGTATATTCTTTATAAAATCGTCTTTGTAGAGATCCCAATTATCGCCATTAAGAAGAAAATAATCAAGATTGATATCACTCTGAGCCGTTTGCAGACGCGCCTCCTTAACCTCCACCTGGCCTTCATAGACATAGAAGTGACCCAAGAGATCGTTCAGCTTAAATCCACTGCGCTCCATAAACGAGAGTCGGAGAATATCGCCCGACACAGCACCATTGAGCACCAAAAAGTCTGCAATATCGACATCGATATCGAGCAGATGCATATCCGCAAAATCGACACCCTCGTCGCGAGGTTCATCGTTACGCAGAAGCGCAAACTCCACACCCGAGCCCTTCAACGAGTAGACATCAAGACGGAACTCACCTTTGCGACCCTGTCGTCTTTCAATGAGTTTGTCGGTAATCTCCTTCACTGCGATTGTTCCGCGCTCGGTTTCGCGCACAACAAACTTTCCGCCTTGAACATTTCCGTGGTTAATCACAAGATTCTTCTTTGCCAACGAAGAGAGTGGCCCGAAGTAGGCATCAGCCCTCTTCACATAGAGAAGGGTATCACCATCCAGATCGGCAACATAGAAGTCGCGCACTGCCACACGATTGAGCAAGCCGACAGTTATATGACCAACTTTCACCGTAGTACCAAGATAGTCGCCCGCCCAGGCAGCAGCCTTATCGACTGCCATATTCTGCACTGCAGGAATTGCAAGCAACAAAGCCGGCAACAAAGGAAGAATTATCAGCAATAAAACGATTGCGGATAACACTCTTAACAATATTTTTGTAACTTTGCGCACGGTTTTGTTCTCATTTTCGGCACTTTACGCCTACTAAGTTATATAATAACTTACAAAGATAATCATAATTTGCCGAACTTGCAAACAAAGCACCAAAAAAGTGAATATAAAAAATAACTAAATATGAATAACGAAATTATCATTCTCGGCATCGAGTCTTCGTGCGACGACACATCGGCTGCCGTACTGCGAAACACAACACTCCTTTCGAGCGTTATCGCATCACAAGCCGTACACGAGCGATATGGCGGAGTAATCCCCGAGCTTGCATCACGAGCACACCAGCAAAACATTGTGCCTGTGGTAGATGCAGCGTTGCGCGATGCAGGCATCACCCCAGACAAGATCGACGCCATAGCATTCACCCGCGGACCGGGTTTGCTCGGCTCGTTGATGGTGGGAACATCTTTTGCAAAGGGCTTAGCTATCGCCAATAACATTCCGCTCGTCGAGGTAAATCACCTACACGGACACATCCTCTCTCACTTTGTGGATATGCCGGACAAGGAGTGCGAACATCCAAACTTTCCATTCCTCTGTCTTTTGGTTAGTGGAGGACACACCCAAATCGTAAAGGTAAATTCGCCTTTCGACATGGAGATTGTAGGCTCAACTATCGACGATGCAGCAGGCGAAGCACTCGACAAATGCGCCAAAGTTATGGGTTTGCCGTACCCGGGCGGCCCCGTTATTGACGCACTCGCAAAGAAGGGAAATCCCGACGCTTTCAAGTTCGCAAAGCCTCGTATCGGAGAGTTCGATTTCTCGTTTTCAGGCCTGAAGACATCTTTCCTCTACACACTGCGCGATGCAGTAGCAGAAAACCCAAATTTCGTAGAAGAGCGCAAGTGTGACCTATGTGCAGCAATTCTCCACACCGTGGTAGATATCTTAGTCGAGCGACTTGTCAAGGCCGCCAAGCACTATCGTATTTCGGACATTGCAATCGGTGGTGGAGTAGCCGCAAACTCACTCCTTAGAGAGCGAATTGCAGCCGAAGGAGAGAAGCGCGGATGGCGCACATTTATCCCCGAGCGCTGCTTCACAACCGACAATGCGGCAATGATTGCAGTAGCCGGATATTACAAGTATCTCAACAACGAATTCTCAACTCTCGACGCCGCACCGGTAGCGAGATTTTAAGAAAAACAAGAGGCGTTAGAGTTACAATTCTAACGCCCTTTTTAGCAATTTTTCATTTTTAATTTTTCATTTTTAATTTATTTTCGTATCTTGCTCCTCTAAATTTGAGAAGAACAGAAAATGGATTGGCATATAGTTATAGTTTTGCTTATTTCGGGTACAGCTGTGGGCATAATCAACACCCTCGCAGGCGGTGGCTCGATTATCACGATGACGATGTTTATGGCGTTCGGCCTACCGATAAATGTAGCCAACGGAACAAATCGTATCGCCGTGCTTATGCAGAACCTTGCCGCCACCATCACATTTATCCGCAAAAAGTCGTTCAACATTAACCACGGACTCTTACTCTCGATTCCGGTAATCCTCGGAAATATCGCGGGCTCGTTCGTCGCATCATACATCAACGAGTGGGTATTCAAAATCTGCTTCGGCGTAATCCTGCTCGTTATTATGGTCTACCTATTGCTCGACACCCGAATCAAGCTAAAAGCGGGTAACAGACTCGAAATCAAACCTCTACACTACCTCTGGTTCTTCCTTATAGGCTTCTACGGAGGTTATATTTACATCGGCATCGGCTACCTTATCCTCGCCATTGCGTTGTGGATTATGCGAATGGATCTGGTTACAGCAAACGCAATCAAGGGCTTTGTAATTCTGCTCGCAACACCATTCTCGTTGGCTGTATTTATGATTATGGGCAATGTCGATTACAAATTCGGACTTATCCACGGTTTAGGCAATATGATAGGCTCATTCCTCGCTTCACATTACATGACAGGATGGGGAAAGAACTTTATCAAGATATTTATGGCGATAATTGTCGCTATCTGCTTTGCCGACTTGATGGGATGGATCTCGTTGCACGATTTTTTCTACTCTCTGCTTTCAATTAAGGAGTAACAGCCATGGAGGAGAAGATTAAAATCGAGGGTGCGCGAGTCCACAACCTCAAAAATATCAATCTCGAGATACCTCGCAATGCATTAGTGGTTATCACGGGTCTTTCAGGCTCCGGTAAATCATCGCTCGCATTCGACACAATCTACGCCGAGGGACAGCGTCGCTACATGGAGACCTTGTCGATGTATGCACGCCAATATATCGGCACTATGGAGCGCCCCGATGTAGATAAAATTTCGGGTCTTTCGCCCGTGGTTGCAATCGAGCAGAAGACCACCAATCGCAACCCGCGTTCGACCGTCGGCACAGTAACAGAAATCGCTGATTTCCTGCGACTTCTCTTTGCTCGAGCATCGAGAGCCTATTCGCCTGCTACAGGAGAGGAGATGGCACACTACTCGGATGAGCAGATTGCCGATTTGATTCTGCGCGACTACGCAGGCCGCAAGATTGCATTTCTTGCACCCGTAGTGCGTGAACGCAAGGGACACTACCGCGAACTTTTCGATTCATTTCTCCGAAAAGGATATATCTATGCCCGCATTGACGGTGTAATCCGCGATTTCACAAGCGGAGAGCAGCTCGACCGCTACAAGACACACTCTATCGAACTTGTAATCGACAGAATGATTGCACGCGAGGAGGCTCGCGACCGCGTTATGACATCACTCCGCGAGGCTATGCGCCAGGGCAAGGGACAGATGGCAATTCACGACTACGACTCGGGCGAGATGCGCCACTATTCACGCCACCTAATGTGTCCTACAACGGGTATTGCATTCGAAGATCCCGAGCCTTTCACCTTCTCATTTAACTCACCGAAGGGTGCATGCCCGCGCTGTAACGGTCTGGGTGAAGAGGCGATATTTGATATAAAGAAGGTTATTCCGGACGAAAGTCTGTCTATTCGTGAAGGCGGCATAGCACCGCTTGGCAAGGGTAGAGAGAATGCACTATTTGCGACACTCGAAGCTCTCGGCGACCGCTACGACTTTTCGCTCGACGAACCTATCGGAACAATTACGGAAGAGGGAATAAATGCGCTTCTTTACGGTGACGACGAGCCGATGTTGGTCGAGGCTTCGCTCTATTCATCAAATCGCGGCAAGCAGATGTGTACCTGGGAGGGCGTTGCCGAGTATATCA
>JAFZDR010000180.1 GCA_017561105.1 Alistipes sp.
CACAAATGGTACATTCACCGACCTCTGTCGCGGTCCACACATCCCGCATACAGGTCATATCAAGGCTATAAAGTTGACAGCCGTAGCAGGTGCCTACTGGCGTGGCGACGAGAAGAACAAGATGCTCACCCGTATCTATGGTGTTTCATTCCCTAAGAAGTCGATGCTCGACGAGTACCTCGCTATGCTCGAGGAGGCTAAGAAGCGCGATCACCGTAAGTTGGGTAAGGAGTTGGAGTTGTTTACCTTCTCGCAGCGCGTAGGTCAGGGCTTGCCACTCTGGTTGCCAAAGGGTGCAGAGTTGCGTGACCGCTTGGAGCGTTTCTTGCGCCAGATTCAGAAGAAGTATGGCTACCAGCCGGTTATCACACCGCCAATCGGTAACAAGGACCTCTATGTTACTTCGGGTCACTATGCAAAGTATGGTAAGGATTCGTTCCAGCCAATCCACACTCCAATCGAGGGTGAGGAGTATTTGCTTAAGCCTATGAACTGCCCTCACCACTGCGAGATCTACCGCAGCAAGCCACACTCGTACAAGGATCTCCCTGTTCGTTTGGCTGAGTTCGGTACAGTTTGCCGCTACGAGCAGTCGGGTGAGTTGCACGGCTTGACTCGTGTGCGCTCGTTTACTCAGGATGATGCTCACCTCTTCGTTCGCCCTGACCAGCTTTTGGAGGAGTTCGAGAAGGTTATGGATATCGTTCTCTACATCTTCAAGACCTTGAAGTTCGAGAACTACACTGCGCAGATTTCGTTGCGCGACCCTAACAACCGCGAGAAGTATATCGGTTCGGACGAGAATTGGGATAAGGCTGAGGCAGCTATTATTCAGGCTTGTAAGGACAAGGGTATGAACGCTGTTGTTGAGTATGGCGAGGCTGCATTCTATGGTCCTAAGCTCGACTTTATGGTTAAGGATGCTCTCGGTCGTAGCTGGCAGTTGGGTACTATCCAGGTTGACTATAACCTCCCTGAGCGTTTCGACTTGACTTATAAGGGTGCTGACGATAAGCTCCACCGCCCAATCATGATCCACCGTGCACCATTCGGTTCGATGGAGCGATTTGTGGCAGTATTGTTGGAGCACACTGCAGGTAAGTTCCCATTGTGGCTCTCACCTGAGCAGGCTGTTGTCCTCCCAATCTCGGAGAAGTACAATGAGTATGCCGAGGAGGTTGTTGCTTACCTCAACGAGCGTGATGTTCGTGCTCAGATTGACGATCGTAACGAGAAGATTGGCCGTAAGATTCGCGATAACGAGCTTAAGCGTATCCCATACCTCCTCATCGTAGGTGAGAAGGAAGCTGCTGAGCGCACCGTATCGGTTCGCGCACAGGGCGAGGGCGACAAGGGCTCGATGACTCTCGAGGAGTACGCTAACTTTATGGCAGGCCTCGTAGCAAAGGAGATTGAGGCAATCTAAAAAAATGCAGAATGCAGAGTGCAGAATGCAAAATGAGATAAATTTTTAATTTTACATTTTTAATTAAAAAAAAGCCAATGGCCAATGGCTAATGGCTAATAGTTAAAGCAGAATGGCAGGATTCAAACCGTTTACGCCACGCCCGGCAGGACCTCGTCCGGGCAACCAGCCTGCTCGCGGACGCCGTCCCGAGAAGGAGAACCCACATCGTATCAATGATGAGATTACAGCTGACAGTGTTCGTATCGTAGGCGACAATGTCGAGCCAAACCTCGTATTGCCACTCTCGAAGGCTCTTCAAATGGCCGATGAGATGGAGCTTGATCTCGTGGAGATTTCGCCAAATGCACAGCCTCCGGTATGTCGCATTGTCGATTACCAGAAGTTCCTCTATCAGCAGAAGAAAAAGCAGAAGGAGATCAAGGCAAAGCAGACTAAGATTGTTATCAAGGAGATTCGTTTTGGTCCGCAGACCGACGAGCACGATTTCAACTTCAAGCTCCGCCACGCCGAGAACTTCATCAAGGAGGGAGCAAAGGTTAAGGCCTATGTATTCTTCCGCGGCCGAAGCATCGTCTTCAAGGAGCAGGGCGAGATTCTTCTTCTCCGCTTTGCAACTGCCCTCGAGGATATTGCCAAGGTTGAGGTTATGCCTCAGTTGGAGGGTAAGAAGATGAATATGATTTTGGCTCCAAAACCAAAGAAAAATTAATTTTAAGCAGCAATAGCTGCGTTGCACTTCGATAAATCGCTCCTCACATACGCTAAGTATGCTGCGGGGCGATTTTCTTGTGCGCCTTGCTCTTATCTGCTTAAAAGTTAATTTTTGTAGTGTAAATTAAGCCCCCTTTACAGAAAGGGGGTTTGGGGGATAGGTAACACACTCATACTAATTGTCAAATTAGTATGCTGCGGACTCGGCTTCTTGCTTCGCACAAAATTCCCTCAATCACCTCTGATTTTTTCGATAAATGGGAAGGTTGTGGATACAGCCTTCCTTTTTTGTGTGAAATAAGGATGTTAGAGTAATCTGCCGGTACGCCAATATCCCCTAATAATCTTTAATAACCTCTAATTTCCTCTACGACTTGTCGGTCAAATAAAAAAACGAGAGACGAGAAAAAAATCTCTCGTCTCTCGTCTTTAGTCTCTCGTCCATTATTACATCATTCCGCCCATACCGCCGGCAGGCATTGGAGCCATAGGGACCTCCTTGACCTTCTCTGCCAATACACACTCGGTAGTGAGGAACATCGATGCGATAGAAGCTGCATTCTCCAAAGCTACGCGCGACACCTTTGTAGGATCGATGATGCCGGCCTCGAGCATATCCTCGTAGCGGTCCTCGCGAGCGTTGTAACCGAATGAGCCCTTGCCCTCGCGTACCTTGTTTACCACTACAGAACCCTCGCCACCTGCATTTCCAACGATCTGGCGAAGTGGCTCCTCGATAGCACGCTTAACGATCTGAATACCAGTGGTCTCGTCGTCGTTTGCGCCCTTCAAGCCCTCGAGAACCTCGGTAGCACGGATGTAAGCCACGCCACCTCCTGGAACGATACCCTCCTCGACAGCAGCACGGGTAGCAGCCAAAGCGTCGTCCACGCGATCCTTCTTCTCCTTCATCTCTACCTCGGTTGCAGCACCTACATAGAGAACTGCCACGCCACCGGCCAACTTAGCAAGGCGCTCCTGCAACTTCTCGCGGTCGTAGTCCGACTTCGATACCTCAATCGAAGCGCGAATCTGCTCAACGCGAGCCTTGATGTTATCCTTGTTGCCACAACCATCAACGATTGTAGTATTCTCCTTATTCATTGTAACCTTCTCGGCGCAACCGAGCATATCGATGTTTGCATCCTCGAGGCGCATGCCCTTGTCGGTCGAGATAACTGTTGCACCTGTCAACGCTGCGATATCCTCGAGCAACTCCTTGCGACGGTCGCCAAAGCCCGGAGCCTTGCAAGCGGCAATCTTGAGTGTACCGCGCAACTTATTCACCACGAGAGCCGACAATGCCTCGCCATCAACATCCTCGGCGATGATGAGGAGTGCACGACCGCTCTGAGCTACAGGCTCCAAGACATTCATAATCTCCTTCATTGTCGAGATCTTCTTGTCGGTGATGAGGATATATGGCTTCTCCAACTCGGTCTGCATCTTCTCGGTGTTGGTGATGAAGTATGCCGAGATGTAACCGCGGTCAAACTGCATACCCTCTACAACATCAACATAGGTGTCGGTACCCTTAGCCTCCTCTACAGTGATAACGCCCTCATTGTTTACCTTAGCCATAGCCTCAGCGATAAGCTTGCCGATAGTGTTGTCGTTGTTGGCCGAGATTGTAGCCACCTGCTCAATCTTCGAGTTGTCCGAGCCAACCTCCTGCGACTGCTCGCGAAGGTTCGATACTACGGTTGCAACAGCCTTGTCGATACCGCGCTTGAGATCCATTGGGTTTGCTCCTGCGGTAACATTCTTGATACCTACGCCGATAATAGCCTGTGCGAGTACGGTTGCGGTGGTTGTACCGTCACCTGCATCGTCGTTAGTCTTCGATGCAACCTCGCGCACCATCTGTGCACCCATATTTGCGAATGGATCCTCCAACTCTACCTCCTTAGCTACGGTTACACCATCCTTTGTGATGTGTGGAGCACCAAACGACTTGCCGATAATAACATTGCGGCCCTTAGGACCGAGAGTTACCTTTACTGCGTCAGCCAAAGCATCAACACCCTCCTTGAGGAGGTTGCGTGCCTCTACATTGTATTTAATCTCCTTTGCCATAATCGTATTACTCTTTGTTAGAAAATCGTTCCGATGGACTCTTTTTGCACCTTACTTGCGTCGTAAATGCTCACATAGGCTTACTATGCTGCGCTTTCCGCCACTGCGTAACGCACAAAAATAGCCTCATCGCCTCCGATTTTGAATGTATGGAATTTAGTTTCGTTTTTCGTTATTTCTCAACTACTGCGAGGATGTCGCGCTGAGCCATCATAAGGTAGCTCTCGCCGTCAATGTTCAACTCAGTGCCGGCATACTTGCCATACAACACCTCGTCGCCTACCTTTACCTCCATCTTAATATCGGCTGTGCCCGGACCTACCGCTACAACCTTACCTGCTGCCGGCTTCTCCTTTGCCGAGTCTGGAATAATCAATCCGCTTGCTGTTGTGGTCTCAGCCGGATTTGGGAGTACAAGAACTCTGTCTGAAAGTGGTTTTACTGTCATAATTGTATCTGTTTTTTTGTTGTTTTCTGTTTGCTATGTTTATATCAATCTGCGTGCCAAGCGGTATTGTCTGCCATTTTGGCATATTAGCGCAGATAGTCCTCGAAATAGTCTGTCACCTTCTGCATAAGGTGTACGCGCCACTTGCCACGAACATTGTGTCTTGAGCGCGGATAAGGGAAGTAGTCCACGGGTACTCCATTGACAATGCAGGCATCTACGAACGAGAGCGAATGTTGCCATACTACAACATCGTCTATTGCGCCCTGACATATAAGGAGCTTGCCCTTCAGATTCTTTGCCTGCGGAATAAGCGATGTCGCAGCAAAACCCTCGGGGTTTGTCGCTTCGGTCTCCATATAGCGCTCGCCATACATCACCTCGTACCACTTCCAATCGATTAAGGGACCACCTGCAACACCCACCTTGAATATCTCAGGGTAGTGGGTCATCAGCGAGATTGTCATAAATCCGCCATACGACCAGCCATGAACACCCACGCGCTCTTTGTCTGCCCACTTATGAGAGAGGAGCCACTGCAAACCTGCTACCTGATCCTCCATTTCGCACTTTCCGCATTGGCGGTGAATAGCCTTTTCATACTCGGCACCCTGGTAGAGTGTGCCGCGATTATCCATTACGAATACCACATAGCCACGCTGTGCCATATACATCTCCCAACGACGCAACTGTGCCTGGAATGAGTTGCGCACCATTTGTGAGTGCGGACCGCCGTAGACATAGAGTATTACGGGGTATTTCTTGTTTTCGTCGAAGTCGAGCGGCTTGATAAGGCGGTAGTGGTTGTCGTATTTGCCATCAGCCGACTTTACCGAGCCGAGTTCGATTGTCGAGTAGTTGAACTCCTTCGATGGGTCCTCGGCACGGAATACCTCACGGTAGAATTTACCGTCGGTAGAGCCTACAGCCACCACGCGCGGCACATTCAGCGACGAGTAGTTGTCCGAGAAGTGCTTACCATCGGGTGAAATCTGGCAGTTGTGCCAACCCTCACCGCGAGTGAGCTGACGCACCTTGCCATTGCGGAGCGACACGCTGAAGAGGTGCTGCTCTACGGGTGAAATCTCAGCCGAGTAGTAGAATACTGACTTGTCGTTGTGTGCCACATAGGCAACATCGGCAGCCACCTTTGTCAATCGCTCGGTTGTGCCCTTTGAAAGGGTGTGAAGGTATAAATTTTTGTATCCGTCGCGGTTGTCGGTGGTGTAGATAAAACGATCGTTATCGATAAAGTGAAGCGGATTTTGCGGCTCCACCCAACGATCGTTCTTTTCGGTCAATATACTCTTTAGGAATGCACCGCTCTCAGCGCAATAGGCGTTGAGGTGCATCTCCTTCTGTGCGCGGTTCAAGACCTGCACATATACAACCTTCGAGTCGGGCGACCAAGTCAGATTGGTAAGGTAGCGCTCCTCGTCGAAGTCGGTAACATTCAAATATAAAACCTTCTGTGTTGCAACATTGTAGATACCTACCTTTACATGCTCCGACGGCTGACCGTTCATCGGGTACTTAATCTCTATTAGGTAGTTTCCTTTGATAGAGGTAATATCCACCAATGGGTATGTCGCAACTCTCGACTCATCCTTCTGATAGAATGCCAACAACGAGTTATCGGGCGATGGGAAAAGACCGCCGCTGATGCCGAACTCGTTGCGCGAAACCGACTGACCGCAGACAATATTCTTGTCGGTAAAGTCGGTTACATTGTGCTTATTGCCCTCGCCGTCATACCAGACAATGTTATTATTCCACACATTTGCCTTGTTGCGGAATGGATTTGGCATTCCTATACGGATAGGCTCACTCGACAGCAACTTTCCGGTGCGGATGTCGTACTGTTCGATATTCTTATCGTTGGTGTGCTCGTATATCGCGGGGTTATCCTTGCTGAAGAGAACTTCGTAGTTCTTAGGAGTAAGGTTGCTATTGAGAATAGCATCCTCCATAGTGAGGAGTTTGCGCTCCTCGCCCCACGCGACAGCCGTTGCACAGAGTGCTATAAGAAGTAAAAACTTTCGCATTTAGAATAGGTATTTTTCGGTTTTAACTCTGTTTACAAGCACCTCGATCTCGCTCCAAGCCTCCTCACCGAGGGTTGGACCCATCACCTCGATAACCTTGCCTGCGGTGATTGCACCGATCGTGCCGCACTGACGGAGCGAGAGCCCCTCGCACAAGCCGTGCATAAATCCTGCAGCGTAGAAGTCGCCTGCACCTGTTGTATCGACGCGCTTTGCCGCAGCCATGATACCTACATGGATAACCTCGCCCTTATGCTTGATAAGTGCACCCTTAGTGCCTATTTTTACAATTACAAGGTCGCACATCTCCGAGATATACTGCAAGGCATTGATTGGCACCTCCTCACCCGAGAATACGCGGGCCTCATCCTCGTTGGCGAAGACGATGTCGATATACTCGGCTACAACTCGGCGTAAGAAATCGAGATTTTCGGCCACAACATTGAAACTTGCCAAGTCGATAGCCACCTTTAAACCGCACTCCTTAGCAGTGCGGATAGCAGTCTCGATAAGCGAGTGCTCCTGAACGAGATAGCCTTCGATATAGAGGCAATCGTAGCCCTCGAATATCTCCGGCGAGATATCCGATGCGTGCATCTCGGCTGCCGCGCCGAGATGTGTGAGCATTGTGCGCTCGCCATCGGGCGAAACAAGCGAAATACACTTTCCCGATGGATTGTCGCCACGGAAGATTTTACCCTCGATACCGAGGTTCTTAAGCGCCTGTTCGAAGCGGTCGCCGGTGTTGTCGTGGCCGACCTTGCCGATGAAACCTACCTGCGTACCAAGGCGTGCCATTGCGCGAATGGTGTTGTCGGCCGAGCCGCCGAGCGAGAGTGAGTGGGGGAGTCCCGCCACCTCCTTCGATATCTGCGATTGAAGCTCACTATCGACCAACGACATCGAGCCTCGTGCTACATTGTGCTTGTGTAATACATCTTCGTTGCGAAGATTTACCAATACATCGGTCAGGGCGTTGCCCATTCCTATAATTCTCTTCATTATCTCTATGTTTGGGTGGTTGTGGCTATATCGAGAGAATCTTTACGAGTTCTACATTCTCCTTGTTTACACACTTTGTTCGTCCTAAGGCCTTCGAGAATGGAACATAGACCATCTCCATATCGCGAATACCCACCATTACATTTCGCTGACCATCCTTAATTGCCGATATGGCTGCTGCACCAAGGCGCGATGCGAGAATACGATCTGCTGCCGTTGGCGAACCACCACGCTGCAGGTGTCCGAGGATTGTTACACGCGCGTCATACTGCGGAAACTCCTTCTTTACACGCTCGGCTAATCCCATGGCTCCGCCCGTAGCAGGATTCTCGGCTACGAGTACGATAGCCGAGTTCTTGCTCTTGCGGAAACCGTTGTCGATAAGGTTTTTCAACTGGTCGGTCTCAGTCTCCATCTCGGGGATGATTGCAGCCTCGGCACCCGATGCAAGTGCACCATTCAGAGCAAGGTAGCCTGCAGTATTACCCATAACCTCCATAAAGAACAATCGCTCGTGCGATGTTGCTGTATCGCGCAACTTATCGACCGCCTCCATAATGGTGTTAAGGGCAGTGTCGTAACCGATAGTCGAGTCGGTACCCGAAAGGTCGTTGTCGATAGTGCCCGGCAGAGCCACGATAGGCACATCAAATTCGCGTGCAAAGGTCTGCGCTCCGGTTATAGTTCCATCGCCACCGATAACCACCAAGGCATCAATCTCCGCCTTGCGCATATTCTCGTAGGCCTGCTTGCGGCCCTCCGCATCGCGGAACTCGGGACAACGCGCAGTCTTGAGAATTGTACCTCCCTTTTGTATGATGTTACTTACACTCGAAGAGGTGAAATCGACAATCTCTCCCGTAATCAAACCCTTATATCCGCGCATAATGCCCTTTACCTTCAATCCGTTGTATATTGCGGTGCGTGTTACCGCACGAATTGCAGCATTCATTCCAGGTGCATCTCCACCCGAAGTGAGGATGCCTATACACTTTATATTTCCCATATTTTCCGATATATGCAAATTCCTTCCCAAAGGTAGTAAAAAAAAGCGAAAAGCCACCTCTTTGAGGTGGCCTACTATCGAAAAAATGCCTATGGTTGCCTATTTGTCGATAGATTCTGCGTTTTTATCGTTCAAAAGTCGCTGTATCTCGGCAAAATCTTCATCCGAAAGCTCTTCGTTGAGCTCCTCCATAATTTGGCGTGAGAGGCTCGATTTGCCGTTGTACTTCATTATGCGCTCAACCTCGTCATCCGACGAAAGAACTCTGAACGACTCGCTCTCGGCGTATGCAATACCTGAGAAAATGGTGCCGAGCAGAAGTAAAAACCATACGATGATAGTTACCACAAGCACCCACCAACGAGGTCGCTTGTTTATCAGCAGCACAATAAAGAGGTATGCGATATAGATTGCAGGTACCAGGATTGTGAGCAATGCGAAGATCATCAATGGTGTACCCACCTCGTTTGTCGCCTCGATAAGGCCTGAAAAGTTGCCGATATCAATCATGAATATTTCGCCTATACCAATCGTGATAACCACCAGCGAGAACAGCATTGCAAAGATTACAAAGGCGATAGGAAAGAGCAGTAATCCGAGCAAAATCTTGAAAAATGTTGCCATAAATCGTCCAAATGATGTTACTGCGGTCGCTACGCTCGACTTCGCCTTCTCCTCCTGGGTTGCACCCTGGCGCTCGGCAATCGATTGAGCCGATATGCGCTCGCCCTCCTGCTCCAACTTCTGTCGTGCCGACTTAGCTCCCGGAATTGCAAACCACAAAATCAAGTATGTGAGCAAGAAAATACCAAAGATGTTGGCACCAACTTGGCTGAGCCACCCAATATGAGGAATGTTGTTTAGGGGTATCAGAAGAAGTGGCGAAAATATTGCCAAGCGGATCCATACAACCTCCACACCGAAATACTTTGCCAAACCTGCACATACACCGCCCAACTTTGAGCTCTCGAGGTCGCGATATAAACGGCGCGGAATACGGCTGTTATTCTCGCTATGCGACTGCTCCTCCTCGCCCGAAATATCCTCCGGCGAGCCGAGCTGCGCGATGATATTCTCGATGAGTGGCAAGCATACCACATTCTCTGCACTGCTCTGTGCCGAGAGTATAAGCTCGACGATACGAGCCTCGATATCGGCCAAAATCTCCTCGCTGTCAGGGTTGTTCTTGTAGGCTCTCTTCAGCGACTGCAAATAGTCGTTAAGTCGGTTATAAGCCTCCTTCTCCAATGTAAATCCTACGCCCGAAAGGCTACATCTCTTTATCTCGTTCATATATGGTTCCTCCTACTTTTTACAAATTGAACTTGCGCCAGCGTTTGAAATGGTATTTACCTGGCAATCACCGCTATATCGGATGGTTGATGCGCCCGATGCCGAAACATTCAACTGCTGCAGACACTCCACCGTAACAGCCGATGCACCGCTTGCCTTTGCCGAACATATTACAGCCAAGGCGTTTGCTCTCGATGCGCCCGAGCACTCCAAATCGAGCTTTGCTGCACGCAACTTCTCGGCCTTCAGGGTTGATGCGCCCGATACCTCTATATCGCCATCGGTAATTTGTCCTGAGATTGTCGCTACCGATGCGCCCGACAGCTCCATGTCGAACTCGTCGGTCGCCAACTCGGCCTTGATGGTCGATGCGCCCGAGGCGTCAATCGAAACCTCCTTTGTTCCGGCCTTTACCTCGATAACCGAGGCTGACGATGCCTCCAATTCGAGCTCTTTGCACGAGAGTGTCGGCTTGACAATGACGCGAGCAGCCGACGATGTCGTAATCTCGTTTATGCGACCATTATATGGGATATATACCTCGGCTACCACATTTGAGTTGCGCGATACGGGTGTGCCCGAGAGCAGGGTAGCAGAGAGTGTGCCGTCGCTCACCTTGAGCGATATGTATGGCATTATAGATTGCGGTGCGCGAACGATGATATTGCCCGTAGTGCGCTCCTCGACAATAAGTCGAATGGCGTGCGAAACCTTTATCTTGTCGAAGTTCATTGAAGAGCTGCGTGCCTCGATAACGATCTTATGCTCGTTGGCAAGTGTGACACCTGTCTTTGTGGTATCCTCGTATCGCGAGAGGTCGCTATCATCACCTGTTGTGATTGTAATGCTCTTCTCTTTGCCCGATGCCTTTACTCCTGCAGCATTTACCTTTACTTTGTCGCCACTGCTCGACGACACCTTTACTCCTGCGGCGTTTACTGTTACTTTGTCGCCATTCTCGGAGATTACCTTAACTCCAAGTGGCGATACCTTTACCTTATTGCCCTCTCCATCGCTGATGGTGAATGCTACGACGCTATTGATGGTGAATAGCATTGCTGTTACGAGTGCTAAAAATGTGCGTTTCATAGTTCTTTTTTTAGTGCTTTTTACGGATGTTGTTTATCTGCTCCACAAGGGTATCCCACGCCTCGTCCAACGATGCGAGATAGATACGACCCTGCTCGGTTAGTGTGTAATATTTTCGCGGAGGTCCCTGTATCGACTCCTCCCAGCGATAGGTGAGGTAACCGCTATTTTTCAAGCGTGTAAGCAGTGGGTAGAGTGTTCCCTCGACAACAATCATCTCGGCACTCTTCAACTCGGAAATTATGGCCGGCGCATACTCGTCGCCATTTGCCAATATCGCAAGCACACAATACTCCATTATGCCCTTGCGCATCTGTATCTTTGCATTCTCTTCTCTCATACCTATTCCTCTGGAATTAACAACCACATAATAATATATACCCACAACGACATTCCGCCGAAGAGCATCAAAAAGAGCATCACTATGCGTATAGGCGTAGCATCCACTTCGAGATACTCAGCCAAACCTCCGCAGATGCCGGCAATCGAGCGATTGTTGCGCGAACGACGCAATAATTTGATATTGCGCTTCTCGCTGCTATTGCTGCTTGGCTCCTTTGCTGTGCCAAAATCCTCGGGCGCACCAATGCGGGTAATGGCACGCTCCACCATCTGCAGTGTTACCACCATTATCGACGATGGCAACCACTCGCGGAAGAGCTCGGCAATGCGGATTTCGATATCCTTCATCACCTCGTCTGTATCTGTAGCGATATGACGACGCACATCGTTCAGATAGATCGTAAGGCGGTCATAGGCATCCCGATCAAGCGTAAATGCCTGCTGTCCAATGTTTGCGTTGATAGTTTCGTTCATTTTTATCTACTTATTAATTGTTATTACTCTATAAATTACATATTTGTTGCACCCTTCGACGAACCACCTACCGAGTCGCCACCGTCATCTGCCTTGCGGTTGGTGCGTTTTACATACAAACCCTGCTTGCCGAAGTTGTAGCTTACTGAGAGTCTTATGTTGCGACCTACGGTGCGATCGTTGCGATGCTGAGTGTAGGTCGGAGCCGTGCTCACGCGCTTCTGATCAGTATACTTGGCGTGTGGGTTATTTACGGCAAGCGATATTTCCATCTTCTCTTTCAGCAACTTCTGACCAAAACGAACCGATGTGCCAACTACCCAATTTGTATAGACACTACCCATTTGTGGCTCGGGGCGATATACGAACTCCGACAGTGTCAATCGTGCACCTTTCCATAAGGCTACTGTAGCCGACAGATTATGAGCAAAAGAGAATCCCTTTGCCGAGATATTCTCGCTTGGCATACTGCGCTCTATATATCCGCTTGCAACCGACATCGAGAGGTTGAACTTTGATGAAGGGCGATATGACATCGTACCAAGAAGTCCATAGACTCGCAGGTGTGCGCCATTCTTGTAAGTCTGATTGGCTATACCCTCGCTGTCGAAAAATGAGTAGGTCGATATCTGGTTATTCGATAACGATGTGCGTACTTCGGCCGTTGCACTCCATTTATTGTTGAAATAGGAGTATTTGAACTGTATATTGTGGGTTACTCCGGTGCGAAGGTTCGGATTACCATAGTTTCGTTGTCCGACAGTTTCAGATATAAATGGAGTCATCGAGTTTATGCTTGGGCGTGACAATCGCTCGTTGTATGAGAGTGCGAGGGAGTGTCCGGTCTTAGGCATATAGTTGAAAGCGATGTATGGAACAGCGTTTACAAGTGCATTGTTAAATTGGCGCTGTGTGCCGTTATTGTTGTAGATAGTATTGTACCATGCACCCTCCAAGCGTCCTCCAAGACGAGTTGAGAACTTATCTTTGGTATAGGAGTAACCTGCATAGATGCCTAAGATGTGTTTGTTCTGCTCGGTGATACCGAACTCCTCAGGCTGCGAACTGTCGGTGATATATTGACTATTCTTGAGTATGGAGTTGTCGAAAGTGTGCTTTGCTCCGGCCTCGATGCTGTGATGTTTGTTTATGGCATTGTTATAGTCAATCTGCACCACATTATTTATACCTCTCTCGAGCTGGAGATTATCTATCTGCGAGAGTAGCGTCGTACCATCCAAGTCATACACCAACTGCGAAGAACCCGAGTCCGAAGGAGGTGTTACGGAGATATTATCCGATATGGCTAATGTGTGGTTGTCGCGACCAAAAGAGTGTTGATAGTTGAGAGCAAAGTCCACGCCTATCCACTCGTAGATATTGTGGAATGGGGCTTTATAGCCGTAGAGCAGGTTGTGCGAGTCGTCGAAGTAGCGATACTCTATATCCGACATCTTCGAGCGCGACTCTCCTCCCCATACACTTGCCTCTGCAGTAATAAGGTTGAGCGAGTCTATCTGATAGCTTGCGTTTACATTACCATACAATGAGTGGTAGTTGTAACCATAGCTACCTTTGGTCGAAAGGAATCGGTAAGGGGTGCCAATCAAATTTTCGGTGGAACTCTCCTGTATGCCCACAGCATCTTTTGTTGCCCACGCCTGCGAGTAGTAGAGCGAGGTCGAGAGCGAGAATTTCTCGGTCTGCACGGTAAATTGTGCCGAGTTGGAGGTGTTGAAGTTGCGGTTAAACCAATTGCCTGCAGCGAGGTTTATGCGACCATTATAACCATCGAACTTGCTCTTCGTAGTTATGATGTTCAACACGCCGCCCGAACCCTCGGAGTCGTACTTCATCGAGGGGTTCGTAACAACTTCGATACGCTTGATTGACGAGGCCGGCATACTCTTGATAATCTCGGTAAAGTTGCGCGACATCGAAGATGATGTACGACCATTTACCAACACCTTGTAGTCGCTCTGGCCATTCATCAACACCTTACCTTCGCCATCTATCGAGAGTTGAGGAACCTTGCGGATGATCTCCTCGAGTGTACTTGTCGAAGACTCGGGGTCATCCTCTACCGAGTAGGTCAATTTCTCGGCATCGGCTGTCACTATCGGTTTCTGGATAGTTACGGCTACAGCATCTACAGTCACACCCTCAGATATGATGATATCGCCAACTTTGATATGCTTGCCACCGACATTAACATCGCGCTTTACGGTGTTGTATCCTACCGACGACACCTCCAAGGTCATATTGCCCTGCTCCTTTGTTTCGATAGAGAAGGTTCCATCCGCGCGAGCAGCCACAGCCGATACGATTGTTGTATCGCGCAATAGCGCCACGGTTGCATAACCCACACAGCTCTTCGTAGTGCCGTCAACGACTTTTCCCGACAGAGTAGTCTGCGCCTCTGCGGTAAAAATACCTAAAATAAGTGCGATAGCTGCTAAATATCTCTTCATGTCAATCTGTTTATAGCTCCTTTGCTATCGCAAATATAATACAAAATACGGTACTATGCAATAAATAGTACCTAAAATTTTGCATATAAGTGCAAAAAAATAGTGCATTTACCGAATAACGATAAATACACCTATATTTATAATGTGTGATTATTTTTATTTATCGCAGTGCTTTTCGCTCGATAATACAGTAATCGATGCGTTCGTATGGCGATTTTGTGCCGCACTCGAACAGAACACCTACGCGCTTAGAGGGGAGAATTGCGATATCCGAGTAGGCTGATGCTCCCTTCTCGATAACCACCCCTTCGCTCCACGACTCTCCGCCGTTGCGACTTTGGCGCAGCGTAAGGTTTCGTCGTTGTTTTGTCGATGCAGGGTTAGAGAAGAGCAGTCGGTTGGTCGCCTTGCCCTTGGTGGAGTAGCCTATGATTGAGCCTTGACAAACCGGCTCGATAAGTGATGCGTCGCGTACCACCTCACCGCAAGTGGCACCTCCGTCCTCGCTTATGGTGTAGTGGCGGGCATACTTTGCAGGGCCTCGTTGCCACCTCGAATTGTGCATCAGCGAACCGTCGGCACGCTCAACAACGGTCGATTCATTGCCGCCAGGTAGGGTAGCACCAATCTTCCAGCTCTCACCGCAATCGTCCGAGTAGATAAGGTGAGCGTTGTAGTAGGTACGCTTGCCATCGTAGAGCGAATGTACGCACGGAACGACAATTCTGCCACGGTGCGATTTGTGTTGCAGCTGTATTGCGTGGCAAGGTCCTGTGGCGTACCAAGCCCACTCCTCGGGTTTTACAGATGTTGTTATCTGTCTGGGTGCGCTCCACGACAAGCCGTCGTTGTCGGAGTGGCAGATGAATACTCTGCGGGTATCGTGCGAAGTGCGTCGCATAATAGCCCTCTCCTTATCATCGCCCCTATTCCAGCTCATTAGCAAGATAACTCGACCACTCTTTCTATCCACAACGGGTGCAGGGTTTCCGCAAGTGTTGTCGGCATCGTTCCATACGACAATAATATCGCCCCAGCTCTTACCGCCATCCTCCGAGCGGCGTACCACAAGGTCTATATCGCCCGCATCGCTCACACCGTTGCGTCTTGCCTCGGCAAAGGCGAGCAGAGTGTTGCTCTTTGTGCGCACAATGGCAGGAATACGGAATGTTGAGTAACTCGCCATTCCCTTCTCGAATACGCAGTTTCGCTCCGATATAGCCTGGGCATAGCTCTCTGATACGATTGACGAGGTGAGGAGCAATAGTAATGTGATATATAGTCTCTTCATAACTCTATTTTTTTGCACTCTGTGAAAGTCGATACTCTATTTCGCCCACATTGGTCGAATCTTTTACCAAGACAATCATCTCCTTATCGAGCAGATAGAGTGCGGGGATAGCATTGACATTGTAGAGGTTCTCGCGCCTGATGTGGCAACCTTTGTCGTAGGCGTTTATCCACGATGAAGGTATATCCGAATAGTGCTTGTGCCACTCCTCGAGATCCTCATCGGGGTAGATAGCGACAATCTTCAATCTGCCATTGCGTAGCAGCTCGGAGATTATCTGCGACTGCTTCATCTGCTCGCTAATATCGCGACACATAGAACAGCCGGGGTTGTTTATGTAGATGATGATAAAATCGCTCTTGAGCGAGTAGAGATTGCGGGTGCGGCCCGACTTCAGCGTATAGGCGAAGTCGTTAGCCTTGCGACCGATGCGATTTTGCGATGCAATGCGGAGGTCGTACTCGGGCGCCATCTTCTCATACTTGTCGTAGTGTGGCGATGCAATCTGCGCCTCCAAAACGGCAATATACAACTCGTCGCTACGCAGTGGCGAGTTCGGGTCGTGCAACACCTTGTCGGAGAGCATCACAAAGTAGTCAAACATCTTTTTCGATACAGATGCACGCTGCATCAACTTGCGAATAGGCTCCTGATCTACGGGTCCGACTAAGTTTTGCACATACATAGCATAGGCACGGCACATCTCCACGGTGTCGGCCTTGGTGCAGTATAGCGTATCGGCAAAGTCGAACTTATCCCAAAAATGGTCGCGCATATAGGCGAATTGCTGCTCCTCTGTCGCCTGCATCGGCACTTGCACATAGCGGAAGTGGTAGCTCTTTGCCACTTCGCCCGACTTCTGTTTAGGCGTACAGCCTATGGCTGCGATTACCAACGCCAATATGTAGATGAGTGTTCTCAAAATCTTACCAGCTGAAATCAGATGTATAGGTGTTACCAAATCTATCCTTTACACTAACCGTTCCACTTCCCGTCGAGCCGCTCTTGTAGTAGCGGAACATCGAGTTGTGATAGACTGGCGAGTAGTCGTAATCATATCCCGAGAGGATAGAGTTTACCGAGTAGAAGTCGTTGAGCTCCTTGTATGGTTGGTCTATAGCGTAGCTGCTCTGTCTATCCAAAAGTGTCATCGACGAGCCGCTAAACTTAGGCTTCTCCCACTTGTCGTCCCACATAAAGACATTTACATAGACATAGCTGCCCTCTCTCCAAACCTGCATCTGGTAGCTGTCGTCGAGCTGCTTGCCCGTCTTCTTCATAACAGCCACACCGTCGCTATTGTAGTCCCAATCGCGATAAGTGTAGGCCGGCGTACCAACTGTAGAGTATTTGTTGCCGACAAACTCCGATTGGTAGATTGTAGGCTTGAACTTCCACGATATATTCTCGCCGTCGACCTCCACGATGGTGTAACCGCGCGGTGTGCCATAGGCGTTATAGTCGTTGCTCCAGAACTCGCCTGTAGAGCGAGCAACGGTGTGCACCTCGATATTCTTCAAGGTGTTCGAGCTTGGGTAGTTGTAGTTAAACGAGCGGTGAGTGTGTCCTGCCCAAGCATGTACCTTGTTGTACTGCTTCAACAAGTTTGCATAGTCTGCTCCGTGGGTTGATTGATCCTGGAACTCCGCCTTCGCACTATCCTTCTTGAACATCGGGCAGTGCGATGCAACCATCAGAGTGGTCGATTTATCGACAAATTTAAGATCGTTCTGCAACCAAGCCCACTGCTTGTCGGTGAGGCCGTATGTATATTCGTTCTTTTTGAGCTTGCCGTCAACAACGGTCATAATGATATTGTCGAGCACGACAAAGTGCAACTTGCCGATGTTGAACGAGTAGTACGATGGTCCGAAGTTCTCCTCGAATCGGCGTGCACCCTCGACATCGGTTGTGGCCGATAGGTCGTGGTCGTGGTTACCGATGATGTTGAACATCTGGAAGTTGAGTGACTTCAAACCTGCCACATAGTAGGTGTAGAGCGACATATTCTCGTGTACGATGTCGCCAAGCATCATACCATAGACCTCACGATCGGTGATTTTAGCTGCGGTTTCGCGCATATCGCGGTAGAGGTTCTCGCAAATGTCAAGCGAGTGGAATGCCACTCTGTCGTCGCCTGCAGTCTTGGCGCGAGGCTGAGGATCGGCACCCACGAGAATGGTGAAGCGATTTGGATCGCCACTTATCGGCTCGAATTGGAAATTCGCTGCGCAGTAACCGAGCTGGCGATCAGCGTTGGTTACGAGGTAGTAGAACTGAGGTATGCCGTTTTCGTTGTTCTTTGCCTTGTAGCCCGAAGGGATACTTGCATAGATAAACTTTGTGTTGTCCAAATC
>JAFZDR010000181.1 GCA_017561105.1 Alistipes sp.
ACTACTCGAAAGATAAGGCGCTCGAGTATCTGCGCGACGGCTATGTAGTGATTATCGGCGGTGGAACATCTAACCCTTACTTCTCGACCGACTCGGCTTCTGCATTGCGCGGTATCGAGATTGAGGCAGACGGCTTCTTCAAGGGCACTCGTGTAGATGGTGTCTATACAGCCGACCCTGAGAAGGACCCTACTGCTACAAAGTTCGACGAGATTTCGTTCGACGAGATCTACGCTCGCAATTTGAAGATTATGGATATGACAGCCTTCACGCTCTGCAAGGAGAACGGCTTAAACATTATCGTATTCGATATGGACACTCCGGGCAACCTTATGAAGGTATTGACCGGCGAGAATATCGGAACATTGGTTCACAAATAACAGAAAAACTATGGCAAGAAGAAAGTATCAGAAGCGCAGCCCTTGGAGCATGATCATAATGGCAATTATAGCCATATTGGTTTGTGCAGCAATGTTGTTTGGCAACACATTTATGGCCAAGGCACAAAATAGACCAACTCCGGAGGAGGCTACAATCGTGAAGGCCGGAGAGAAGGCCCCTGCATTCGAGGTGCAGATGTTCGACGGTTCGACCGTTAAGCTTGCAGATTTGAAGGGCAAGGTTGTATTGTTAAACTTCTGGGCAACATGGTGTCCTCCATGCCGTGCCGAGTTGGCTCGCGTAGAGAAGGATATCATCGAGAAGTTCAAGGGTCAGGATTTCGTATTCCTCCCTGTATCGCGTGGCGAGAAGCGCGAGACCGTAGCTGCCTTCCGCGATAAGATGGGCTACACCTTCCCTATGGGACTCGACACTGACGGTCGTGTATATGCCGAGTATGCAAAGACATATATTCCTCGCAACTTCCTTATCGGCAAGAACGGCAAGGTTGTAAAGGCAAGCGTAGGCTACGACGAGGCGGAGTTTGCAGAACTTATTAAGTTGATTGAAGAACAATTAAAAAAATAGCAGATATGGATACTAAAACAATTCTTAATGATGCAACCGTTCGCATGCAGAAGACGGTTGATTTCTTGGAGGAATCTTTGGCAAACATTCGCGCAGGTAAGGCTTCAGTGAATGTATTGAATGGTGTATTTGTAGAGTATTACGGCTCGCAGACTCCGGTTTCGGGTGTTGCAAGTGTTACAGTACCTGACGCAAAGACTATTCTCATTCAGCCTTGGGACAAGAATATGATTCGTCCTATCGAGAAGGCTATCATCGACTCGAATATCGGTCTTACACCATCGAACAATGGCGAGAGCATCCGTCTTTCGATGCCGCCACTCACCGAGGAGCGTCGTAAGGAGCTTGTTAAGCAGTCGAAGGCTGAGGCTGAGAACGCTCGCGTTTCGTTGCGTAACGCACGCCGCGATGCTGTCGAGGCGTTCAAGAAGGCTGTAAAGGAGGGTATGCCTGAGGATGAGGGCAAGGACGGCGAGGCACAGGTACAGAAGGTTGTTGACAAGTTCAACAAGGCTATCGACGCAGCTTTCGAGGAGAAGGAGAAGGAGATTATGACTGTATAATACACAGTCCCTCATACAAAATAATAACCATCGGCCATTGGTCGATGGTTATTATTATAATATATGGTATACCCAATCTATCCCAAGATTCTCTTGACGATGCGCTCGGTAACGCCGCGCTGCTTCAGAGTATAGGCCTTGGCCACCTCTGAAATTTTATCAAGCTTTGCCGCATCGTCGCGCAGAGAGTCAAACCAACACTTCAACTCGGCGGCACTCTTCACCGACGCACCAACGCCCAGCTCAATCAAATCGCAAGCCTCCTTGAATTTGCGATACTTTGGTCCAAATGCCACCGGAAGGCCATAGACTGCAGCCTCGAGAGTGTTGTGAATACCTGCACCAAAACCGCCTCCGATATAGGCCCAATCGGCCGAGCCATAAACGCGCGAAAGAAGACCCATGGTGTCGAGAACGAGCAGCTGCTTATCCTCGAAATCGCACTGCGCAACTTGCGTATATCGCACTGCCCCACCCTTCACTTCGCGCAGAAGGCGTTCGATGCGACCCTCATCCATCTCGTGAGGTGCCACCACAAACTTAACATTCGGATTAGCGTTGATAAGTGACAGCAGAATATCCTCATCAGCACCCCAAGTTGAACCAGCAACGAATAGGCGATTATCACCTTTGAACTTCTCTACCACATCTACTCGCTCGGCAGCCTCGGCAATAGTTATCACACGATCGAAACGAGTATCGCCCGCAACCTCGACATTTGTTATGCCAATTTCGGCAAGCAGCGCCTTCGATGCTTCATCCTGTACAAAGAGAGTGTCGAATGAACGGAGGGCATTACGCCATATTCGGCCAAACGGATTGAAGAAGATGGAGTTTCTGCGGAATATCGCCGACACAATAAAGGTACGAATAGCGCGTTTGCGCAACTCGACAAGCATATTGAGCCAGAACTCGTACTTCACGAATATCACCACCTTCGGGCGTACAACATCTAAGAAACGACGCACCTCGCGACGCGTATCGGCCGGAATGTAGTAGACATAGTCGGCATTAGGATAGTTTTTGCGCACCTCATAGCCCGCAGGCGAAAAGAAGGTCAAGAGAATTTTATAGTCGGGATAATTGCTCTTAATATAGTCCACAAGTGGTCGTCCCTGCTCGAAATCGCCAAGCGAAGAGACATGTATCCATACAACATTCTCGGCATCGGCCATCTCACGACGCATGCGATCAATCATACCCACTCGTCCCTCGCTCCACTTGCGGGCTTTGGGATAGAATGGCGATACAAGACGAATAAGTATCGTGTATATGATTATGCCAAGATTATAGAACCACATCACCTATAACTATATTACCAACCATATTCGAGCGCATTCTCGATAAATCGCAATGACTCGACGCTATTGCCAACCATTTCGACGGCTATTAACGAAAAACAAGGTTCGAGAGGAGTATTGTGTTGCGCCATATAGGCCGTTGCTGCACGACGCAATGCACGCATCTTCTGCTCGTTGATAGCCTCCTCGGGTGCGGTCATCGTACCAAACTTGCGAGTCTTAACCTCCACAAAGTGCAGCTCGTCGTAACGCGAAGCGATAATATCGACCTCGCTCCTACCTACACGATAGTTGCGTTCGACTATCATAAAGCCATTTTGGCGCAGATAATCTACCGCGGCCTGCTCGCCAAGTGCACCACGCTCCTGCTTTTCGGTCATCATTTTTTTACTATTAGCACTTTTTCGCACCACCCTTTCTTTGTTAGAATTAGGCTGATTTTGCGCCAAGCAAGGCGACGAGAACGTAGCATAGTAGCCCTATGTGAGTATCTCGTTGTCCGCCGATTGGTGCGAAAAGAGTAAATTATAACAAGAAAGACAAATCGTCGCCTGCATTAACTTCGTAAGCTGCAACACCCTTCTTGAAGATACGCATAGGGCGCGAACCGATAAGCTCCAGCTTGCCGTCAACATAGCGCAACATGCAACCCTCGCGCAAACCTACGACATAGCGACGCGGATTAGCCTCGATATACTCCTCGATGCGCTGCTCGCGAGTTTCACCTGCATGGCCCTCAGGATTTGCATCGAGATAGTGCGGGTTGATCTGGAACTTCACCGCACCTACAGCCTTGAATGACTTAGGCTCAACGATAGGCATATCGTTTGTAGTGCAGATGGTAGGGCAACAAACATTGCTACCTGCCGACCAACCGACATATGGAACATCCTCCTTTACTCGCTTCAAAATCGCAGTCATAAGACCCTGCTCCTGCATCTTCTTTGTGAGGGCGAATGTGTTTCCGCCGCCTACGCATATTGCCTGAGCCTCCAAAATGGCCTTGCGAGGATTCTTCTCGTGGTGAATAGAACGAACCTTAACACCAATCTCATTGAAGCGCTCCTGCACCTTGCTTTCGTACTCGTCATACGAGAATGTTACGGCAGCATAAGGGATAAAAACAACCTCGCTTACACCCTGCAAATGGGCGCCAATCTGGGCAATCGGGTACTTCAAATATGCCTCTCCGGCATTAGTCGAATTTGAGATAAGAAGTAATTTCATATAATTCTTTGATTTTTAGCAATTTAACGACAATTATTCGTGTTTTGTCGGTAAATTTTTAATAAATTTATGCCAAAGATAATAAAAAAGTGTTACATTTGCACCGATGGTTTTCAATTAAATACGACACTTTGTTGCAAAAATGCGGTACAGAGTGGCGTGTGTGCGCGAAAATCAACAAAGTATAATTTTTGCAGACAATAGAACAGAGATACACTACAACTAAATTATTGTTAAACTAAAAACTGAAAGTTATGTCAGAGATTCAAGAAAAAGTTGTTAAGATTATTGTTGACAAGTTGGGCGTTAAGGAGTCGGAGGTTACCCCAGAGGCTACCTTCACTGGCGACCTCGGCGCAGACTCGTTGGATACTGTAGAGCTCGTTATGGAGTTCGAGAAGGCATTCGGTATTCAGGTTGCTGACGAGGATGCTGAGAAGTTCCAGACTGTAGGTGATGTTATCAACTACATCGAGGAGCACAAATAGTCTTAGTAAAATTCTGAATTAGTAACTTCAGGGCAACTGCTATGAAAGAGGCAAGAAGAGTTGTTGTTACAGGCATTGGTACAATCAATCCGATTGGAAACAACATTGAGGAGTATTTTACAAATCTCGCAAATGGCGTTTCGGGCGCTGCCGAAATAACCCTTTTCGACTCTACAAATTTCAAATCACGCATTGCCTGCGAAGTAAAAAATTACGATTGGAAAGATTACTTTGACCGCAAGGAGGTTCGCAAATATGACCGTTTTTGTCAGTTTGCCCTCATTTCGGTTACAGAGGCTGTCGAGGATGCAAACTTCGACTTCGATGCGCTCGACAAGGAGCGTGTAGGTGTTGTTTGGAGTTCCGGCATCGGAGGTCTTCAATCTTTCTATGACGAGGTAATGGACTGGGCAGAGGGAGATCGTATCCCTCGCTTCAGTCCATTCTTTGTACCTCACCTTATCACCGATATCGCTGCCGGACACATCTCCATCAAGTATGGTTTTATGGGTCCGAACTACAGCGTTACTTCGGCTTGCGCATCGTCTAATCACGCTATGGCCGATGCTTTGAACCTTATTCGTTGGGGCAAGGCGGATGTTATTGTTACCGGAGGCTCTGAGGCTCCGATTACAATCCCTGCAGTAGGAGGTTTCTCCTCTATGCACGCGCTCTCTACCCGCAACGACGATCCGCAGCACGCATCGCGTCCGTTTGATGTTGATCGCGACGGTTTTGTGATTGCCGAGGGTGCCGGCGCTCTCATTTTCGAGGAGTATGAGCACGCAAAGGCTCGAGGTGCAAAGATCTATTGCGAGGTTATCGGAGGCGGTATGTCGGCTGACGCACACCACATGACAGCTCCACACCCAGAGGGTATGGGTGCCATCAAGTCTATGCGCGAGGCTCTTAACGATGCCGAGATCGGTATCGAGGAGATCGACTACCTCAATACTCACGGAACATCGACTCCGCTTGGCGATATCGCCGAGTTGAAGGCTATACAGTCGCTCTTTGGCGACCACGCCTACAAGATGAATATCTCATCTACAAAATCTATGACAGGACACCTTCTTGGTGCAACTGCTGCGGTAGAGGCTCTCGCCTGCATCTTTGCGATAGACAAGGGTTTGGTTCCTCCGACTATCAATGTCGAGAGTGTTGATCCGCAGATTGACGAAAAACTCAATTTAACAATCGGAACAGCTCAGAAGCGCGATGTTAAGTGCGCCATGAGCAACACATTTGGTTTCGGAGGTCACAACTCCACCATGATTTTCCGAAAGATCTAATCAACGAGTAATATGTTTGATTTCTTACTTCGTCCGATACGCCGTAATTTCGGACGCGATAAACTATACTATCGAATTATCGACGATATGTTCGGTTTTATTCCGAATAATATCGAACTCTATAAACTTGCACTTATCCACAAATCGGCCTCTATAGAGATGCATGGTCGCACCATAAACAACGAGCGACTCGAATTTTTGGGCGATGCCGTAATCGAGAACATCACTTCGGACTACCTCTTTATCGAGTACCCCGACTACGACGAGGGTAAGCTCACAAAATTGCGTTCGAAGCTCGTATCGCGCCAATCATTGAACGCCATAGCGTGCAAACTCGGCTTGGATAAGCACATTATCTGTTGCCGCTCGATCAACGCTACACAGAAACATATCTTTGGCGATGCGTTCGAGGCGATGATGGGTGCAATCTACCTTGATCAAGGCTACAACTTCGCTAACCGCCTGCTCATCAACAATATCTACTCAGCAAATTTCTCGCTCGAGGAGGTTGATGAGACCGAAACAGACTTCAAGAGCCGCCTTATCGAGTGGGGACAGAAGAACCACCACTCTGTACTCTTCCGCACCAAGGGCACCCCTACAGGTGCAGGAGGAACACGCTCATTCCGTTGCACCGTATTGATTGACAATTTGGAGGTCGGACACGGTGTAGGCTCATCGAAGAAGGAGGCGGAACAGCACGCAGCACAATCGGTATCGCACGAGCCGAGCGATGAAGAGTGCGCACGCATACTCGATCGTTTGGACAAGATCAGCAAATAACATCAAACCATGCAGACAATCCGCGAAAAAGCTACATTGAGAGGTTATGCCTCGCTCAGCGAGGAGGAACTTTTGACCCTACTTTTGGAGGATAATGCCATCGCGCAGGCTCTTTTGGCGGAGTGTGGCTCGCTGAGAGAGATTGCCAAATTACCGGCATCGCGTCTTCGTATGGCGGCGGGATTGGGCAGCAAGCGTGCCGAAAAGATACAACTCGCAACCGAGTTTGGCCGCAGAGTATCATCGTCAAATGGCGCTATCGAGGAGCACATCACCTCAAGTGACGATGTTGTGCGCGTTATGCGACCACTCCTCAAGGAGTTGAAGTACGAGGAGTGCTGGGCGATATATCTCACCAACTCAAACCGTATTGTCGAGCACTGCCGCATCAGTCAGGGAGGTGTGCAGGCCACAGTTGTGGACCAGAAGTTGATCGTAAAACGAGCGTTAGAGCTACTTTCGCCACGCATAATCATTGTTCACAACCATCCGTCAGGCTCGGCAACCCCAAGTCAGGCCGATATGGAGATCACAGCAAAGATAAAGAGCGCGACAGCTCTTTTCGACATTCAGTTGCTCGACCATATCATCATCAGCGAAACCGAGAGTTACTCCTTCAAGAGCAATGGTAAATTGTAAAATCGGGCGCAGATATGCAACTATCGAATTATAAGGTAATCTCTTGGAGATTACCTTTTTTGTTGCTATCTTTGTAGATAGAAAAAATCAAAAACATTACTATGAAAAAGATTATCTGCATTGCAGCTCTTTTCGCTGCACTCATCATCGGCGTACAACCTATCGTTCATGCCAAAGTTCCATCAAAGGCTTACTCTGTCAAGAAGGGCATGATCCACTTCAAGGAGCCGGCTCGCGCAAAGGGTCAGACATCAATGCTCGGTTTTGCAGCTGAGCCAATCGACACCGTTCGTGTGGGCATTATCGGTCTCGGCATGCGTGGTAAAGGTCCTTTGAAGCGTATGTCGTTTATCGACGGTGTAAAAATTGTCGCTATTTGCGACCTCTACCAGGAGAATATCAACAAGGGCCAGGAGCGCCTTGCAAAGTATGGTATGCCACGAGCAGACGAGTATGTTGGCGAGGAGGCTTGGAAGAAGCTTTGCCAGCGCAAGGATATCAACCTTGTCTATATCGCAACAGATTGGAACTCGCACACTCCGATGGCAGTATATGCAATGGAGCAGGGCAAGCATGTGGCTATCGAGGTACCTGCAGCTACAAGTGTAGCCGAGTGCTGGCAGTTGGTTGATACCTCTGAGCGCACTCGTCGCCACTGTATGATGCTCGAGAACTGTGTTTACGACCATTTCGAGCTCACTACACTCAATATGGCACAGCAGGGTCTCTTCGGCGAGATCGTTCACGTTGAAGGTGGCTACGTCCACGCTCTCGATAAGTGGTGGAACAGCTACGATAGAAATTGGAGATTGAAGTTTAACCAGGAGCACGACGGCGATGTATATGCAACTCACGGCCTTGGTCCTATCTGTTTCGCTCTCAACATTCACCGTGGCGACCGTATGACTCACCTCGTTTCGATGGATACCGATTCGTGGATTGGCAAGAAGCTCGCCAAGAAGTCACTCGGCACCGAGGAGTTCGCAAATGGCGACCAGACCTCGACTCTTATCCGCACACACAATGGCAAGACCATTACACTTCACCACAATGTCTATACGCCACAACCTTATAGCCGCGAGTATCAGCTCACCGGAACAAAGGGCTTTGCTATCAAGTACCCTATTCAAGGCATCTCGCTCGAGCATGACAAGATGGCTGATAGCGGTGTGCAGAATCACGAAGATCTCTCTTCGCACAAGTTCCTTCCTGAGAAGGCGTTCAAAGCTTTGATGAACAAGTATCGCCATCCTATTCAGAAGGCGTTGATCGAGAAGTCAAAGAAGGTGGGCGGTCACGGAGGTATGGACTTCATTATGGACTACCGCCTTATCTACTGCTTGCGTAACGGTTTGCCTCTCGATCAGGATGTATATGATGCAGCCGAGTGGTCGTGCATCGGTGATTTGTCGGCAGCATCTATCAAGCACAACTCTATGCCGGTTGCATTCCCTGACTTCACTCGTGGCGAGTGGAACAAACTCAAGGGACACACATTTGCAAAGTAGTCGTTGGCAGGTGATACCTACAATGACATATTTCGAGCAGGCTCTATCTGCGCCAGAATTGCATTTCCAGCGATTAAGGCAGGTGGAGCCTGTTCTTATTAACGGCAGAATCGTTGTCAGACGCACCCATCACGCCATCGAGAGTGAAATCGTATGGGATGAGCGTCGCTATATTCTCTTTCTGCCGTTCAATCGCGAGGCTATAGAGCACATCGAAAATCTCAACGATATTGCACTCGATCGCTCCATAGGCCCGCTCCTACATCATCGCATACTCTACAACGAGCTCACATTGATCGATTCGCTGGGCAATCAACACACCTTCGACATTCTCCTGCAGGAGAAACCAGATGGCGAGATGCTCAACGACGCACTTCTGCACTTCAAAACGGAGGATTTGCGCCAATCTATTCTCAAGATGAAGGATAGGCTCGACACGCTCGGCTTCTTGCACGGCAATCTGCGACCCTACAATATTATCATCTGCAAAAGTGGCGTCGCCAGACCTTTGCGTTATTGGTATGCCAAGTGGGAATCGAGCGCAGATAACAACATCTCCCAGCTTTTGGAGGCTCTCGATGCTACTAGCTATATATCCGACGATTGCAAAAAGCCGTTGGTACTCAGCGACGATGTCGCCGAATACAAGATTCCAAGATTTCACGAAGGCATCAAGTGCATGTGTTGTGGCGGCCGCTACGGATATGTCGACTATGATGGTCACCAAGTCACACCATACATATATTCGTCCGCGAGCGATTTCCAGGAGGGTAGAGCCATCGTTGGCAAGAACAATAAACTCGGAGCTATCGATAATCAGGGCAATAAGGTTATTCCGGTGATATATCGCACCCTCGAATTCGATGTTAAAACGGGACTCTTCCACGCAACAATGGGAATATATCGCTATCTCATCGACTACGACGGCAAAACAATCCGCCGTACAAAACTCGAAGAAGATGAACCTGCGAGCAAGGAAGCGGTAGCTGCTCTTCCCCAGTCTAACCGCAAGTAGATTACGGTATACAATTTATAATTTACAGCACAAAGTTTTCGCTTCGTGCTGTTTTTTCTCCCTAAAACTCCCTATTGCCCCTAAATTAGCAAGTGAGCTTAACTCGCCGTACATCGCAAGCTATTTACGTACGGATTAACTCTGCAGTGCCTCAATATAATCTATATAGGTATAGGCTCTTGCATTCGGCTTGCACGATCGGTGTCGCGTTCTTTTGTTGGTTACCGCTACTATTTACAAACAACAAATCCCCCTCACAGGGACTGACGCTGCGGAGCGAGTGCAGAGAGTGCTCGCACTCTTTGCCGAGCCGCAAGGAAGAAGACGAATGTCAAGGGGATTTAGGGGGTGGGTAACATATATACTCTTTAAGTCAAGGGATATATCCGACTTGGCTAGCAAGGATATGGTGTTACCTGATACAAACAAAAAAGCCAAGTCGGATATACCAACTTG
>JAFZDR010000182.1 GCA_017561105.1 Alistipes sp.
ACTATAGCAATAAGCACCGATGCGTATGTGCCCAACTCACCCGAAAAGGGAAACCAACCCAAACCACTTGGACCGAGTGCCAAACCGAGCAAACCGGCGATAAGGCTTGGTGGAATAAATAATTTCTGTACAATTCGAACCTTGGCACGCAAGATTTGTCCAATGAGGAGCAGGAATGATATCAATCCCAAGTCCACAAAGAACGACCAAGGTGTAAAACTTTCAAAAAGAGTCATAGGTTAGGTTTTAATTTTCACAAAGATAACGATTTTTCGGTAATCTCCAAAACTCCGCCATCCCCAACTCCTTCCACAAAAAAAGTGTGTCCGAATTTCGGACACACCCCAAAAGTGATTTGAAATTGTATAACAAGAGCTGATTTTAGGCTTGCGAAGTTCGAGAAACCGCAACATACTTGAATGTATGTGAGGTTTTCGAGAACGAGCGTAACGACAAAGCAGCCTTGTTAGACAGTTTCTTACAAATTACCCTTCTCGATATCCTTGAAGTAGCGGTAAGTACCAACCTTCAACTCAACGGTTGCAGGCTCGTCACAAACAACGATACCGTGCTGGTGAGTCTGGATAGCCGAAGCAGTGTAAACGTGCGAGTAAGCACCCTCGATGCAGTGGTGCAAAGCCATAGCCTTCTTGTGACCAAATGCAAGGATGATAACCTCCTTAGCTGCCAATACTGTAGCAACACCTACCGACATAGCCTGCTTAGGCACCTTATTTACATCGTTGTCGAAGAATCGCGAGTTAACGAGCAATGTGTCGTAGGTCAAAGTCTTAACGCGAGTGCGCGAGCTGAGCGACGAGAATGGCTCGTTGAATGCCAAGTGGCCGTCCTCACCGATACCACCCAAGAACAAATCGATACCGCCTGCAGCTACGATCTTAGCCTCGTACTCCTCACACTCCTTTGCCAAGTCTGGAGCGTTACCGTTGAGGATATTTACATTCTCAGGGTTGATATCAACATGCTTGAAGAAGGTATTCCACATAAACGAGTGGTAGCTCTCAGGGTGCTCCTCAGGCAAACCTACATACTCGTCCATGTTGAATGTTACAACATTCTTGAACGATACCTTACCTGCCTTGTACAACTCGATAAGGTGAGCGTAGGTTGTCAATGGAGTCGAACCTGTAGGCAAACCGAGTACGAAACGGCCACCTGCAGCCTCCTTCTCGTTAATGCGATTAACAATGTACTCTGCGGTCCAACGACCTGCATCCTGCTGATTCTGCTGAATAATAAGTCTCATAATTTCTATTTTTTATTAAAACATCTTTACAAATACTTCGATAGCCTGATACTCGGCCATACCGAGGGCGTCATACTGCTTTGCAGTAGTCTGTGTACGATCCTCACTGCGCTGCCAGAACTCGCGTGGGTCATCGCCAGGGAATGGAACGATATCCTTCTGCGAGAGGTGACGATAGATAGCGTGGCGCTTCTTAATCATCTCGATTGGTGACAATGGCACTGCCATATCTACCGAGCCGAGATCCCACTCCATCCATGCACCGCGGTAGAGCCACAAGTGACACTCCTTGAACCACTCGTCATCCTTCACCACCTCGATAGCCTCCAAGACAATCTCGATGCAGGTACGGTGTGTACCGTGTGGATCCGACAAGTCGCCCGCAGCATAGATCTGGTGAGGCTTAACCTCGCGGAGCAAGTTTGCCACAATATCGATATCGGCCTGAGTAAACGGACTCTTGCTGATACCGCCTGTCTCGTAGAACGGAAGATTGAGGAAGTGTGCGTTGGTATCAGGGTTCAAACCGAACGAGCGTACCGCTGCACGAGCCTCGGCACGACGAAGTGCACCCTTGATATTGAGCAATGGGCGTGGCTCAGGCTCACCCGGCTTCTTGCTCTTGATGATAGCCTCGACCTTTGCATACTCATCGGCAAAGCCCAACTCGTGAGCAACATCGATATTCTGTAACACAACATCATCGTGAACGGCCACATTACCCGAAGTCTCGTATGCCACATGCACATTGTGACCCTGCTCTACAAGGCGGATAAATGTTCCACCCATCGAGATAACATCATCGTCAGGGTGTGGCGAGAAGATCAACACATTCTTTGGGAATGGAGTAGACTTCACAGGGCGAGTCGAATCATCTGCATTCGGCTTACCACCTGGCCAGCCTGTGATAGTGTGCTGCAAGTCGTTAAATACATCGATATTGATCTGATCGTAGGTGCGACCCTGCTCCAACAACTCGCCAAGCGAGTTCTCGATATAGTCCTTGTGTGTGAGTTTCAAGATTGGCTTGTTTACAACGCCGCACAACCAAACTACAGCCTTGCGGATAAACTTTGGCGACCACTCGCACGAGCCAACCAACCATGGTGCCTGAACGCGAGTGAGCTGCGATGCTGCACCCTCGTCGATTACGACCTCGATATTCGAGTGTGCCTGCAAATACGAAGCAGGAACCATCTCCGAGATCTCATTCTCGACAACATTGCGAACAACACTTGCCTTATCCTCGCCCCAAGCCATCATGATGATGCGCTCAGAGTTCATAATGGTGCCGATACCCATTGTGATAGCCATCTTCGGAGTGTTCTCCAAGCCACCAAATGCACCCGACTGAGTCTTGCGGGTCTGGTATGACAACTGAACAAGGCGAGTACCCGACTTAGCGTGTGTGCCCGGCTCGTTGAAACCAATCTGACCATCCTTGCCTACGCCGATAATCATCAAATCGATCTTCTCCTTGCAGTAGTTTGCACAGAACGAAGGCAACTCCTCACGCGGAAGTGTTCCGCTTGGGAACTTGATGTTCTCAGGGAGAATGTCGATGTGGTCGAGCAACTCCGAGTGAATGCGGTAGTTGCGGCTCTGCTTCTCGGTAGGCTCGATAGGATAGAACTCGTCAAGGCTATACACCGCAACATTTGCGAAGCTCACCTCTCCCGCCTTGTGGCGCTTTACGAGTTCGCGGTAGAGGCCTACCGGAGTCTTTCCGGTGGTCAAACCGAGTACAAAAGGTCGTTCTGAAGTGTGTGCGCCGATTGCTGCTACAATGTTGTCGGCAATGTACTGCACACCCTCATACTCATTCTCATAAGCACATGTAGCTATTCGCTCGTAGCGCTGCGTAAGATCCTTGAAAGCCTCATCGGCAATCAAACCGCCATCTTTTGGCAAGGCATATTTGCTGCTCATGGTAATTTAGTTTTATAGGTTGTTTTAAGGTTTTTATCTCTACTCCTCGCTCTCGGCCATAGTGTGGTAAACATTTACCACATCGTCGTCCTCCTCCAACTTTTCAACGAGCTTCTCTACAGCCTCGCGGCCTGCAGCGTCGAGCTCCTTGGTGTCGGTTGGGATACGAACTGACTCTCCCGATACGATCTCGTAACCCTGATCGTCGAGCCACTTCTGGATTGCACCGAACGACTCGTATGGAGCGTAAACATTGATGCCGTCCTCCTCTACATAGAACTCATCTACGCCGAGGTCGATCATCTCGAGCTCGAGCTCCTCAGGATCTACGCCCTCAGCCTTGAACTTGAATACACACTTGTGCTCGAACATAAAGCCTACCGAACCCGAGTTACCGAGAGTACCACCACACTTATTGAAGTACATGCGGATATTTGCTACGGTACGGTTAGTGTTGTCGGTAGCGGTCTCAACGAGAACTGCGATACCGTTAGGACCGTATCCCTCGTAGATTACCTCCTTGTAATCTGCTGCATCCTTATCGGTTGCACGCTTAATTGCACGCTCAACATTCTCCTTAGGCATATTCTCTGCCTTAGCATTCTGGATGAGGATTCGAAGACGAGTATTTGCCGATGGATCCGATCCACCTGCCTTAACCGCCATCTCAATCTCCTTACCAATCTTTGTGAAGACACGAGCCATGTGTCCCCAACGCTTCATCTTTCGCGCTTTGCGATATTCAAATGCTCTTCCCATAGTTTATTTGTTATTTTTGTGATAATCCTTTTTTATGCCCGGTGGAATATATTCCACCATTCCAACTCACAAAGGTATAAAATATCACTAAAAAATTCAACTTTTTGCGAAAAATTTTGCAAATTTGAAAAAAGGTCGTACCTTTGCGCCTGGAAAGATGGCAGAGTGGTCGAATGCGGCGGTCTTGA
>JAFZDR010000183.1 GCA_017561105.1 Alistipes sp.
GACAAATAGTTCACGCATCTGGTTCTATCCATTTACATCTATGGTGTACGACGATATTAACAACAACGAGTGCGCTATCTACATCGACAACATCAAGGTTTCAATCGCTAAATAGGACCACAAGAGATGAAAAAGATACTTTTTGCAATAGCACTTGCGGTCGTAGCGACTGCGTGCCACACAAATGAGGGCGACAAGAGGGTAGAGGTTGGCTCGATTGCCATCAATGCCGCCACTCGCAACGAGGTGGCTAACACCTCGGAGGAGGGTCGTTTCTACCTCACCGATGTACCGGCAGTAGAGGATTTGAGCGTTGAAATTGTCGGCAATGGCGAGGTTCAGAGCTGGGCAACACTTGCCGAGTTCAATGTCGCAAATGAGGGAAAGAGATATATCTCTGCACCATATACTATCACCCTCTCGCATGGCGAGATGGGTGCCGAGGGTTGGTCGAAGCCATATTTCAAGGGCTCGACAACCGTTGAGGTGCCGATGTACGGCCTCACAGCCGAGGCAAATATCGAAGTTGTGCTTCAGAACGCGATTGTTGCAGTTGAGGCAACCGACGAGTTTAAGGGTTACTTCCCGCAGCACTCTTTCAAGGTAAAGAGCTTCGATTGGGAGGCAGAGAAGAGTGAGTTGCTCTTCTTGAACGCCGGCGAGGCGACCATAACCTGCGAGGCGACAAGCCAGACAAGCAAGGCTTCGACCTTCGAGATGACCGTAACCCTCAAGCCTACAACACGCCACACCGTATTGTTCGACCTCTCGACCGCGGGTAATGCAAAGGTTAATGTAACCTTCGACGGCGAAATTGTTGAGGTTGTCGAGGAGGAGTTCGAGTTGAACGAAAACGCATAATTGAACGAATAATAAGAAAAACATAAAGATATGAAATTTGTAAAATTCACAGTAGCGGCACTCTTTACTGCACTTTTGGCAGTAGGTTGTGCAGATGAGAATATCACTTTCGAAGATAAGGGCGTAGAGACCCTTTCGGATAAGGGATATCTCTCGATTTCGAATCTCGTAGTCGATTGTCGTGTCGACGATAAAGATCCGAATATGGGTGTAGAGCCATCGACATATGCAACCCGCAATTCGGTCGATGTAAACAACTTCGATTGCTCGATTATCAACGATGAGGGCGAGGTTGTATCGTCATTCAAGCTTGGCGAGCGTCCTGCCGAGGCTCTTGAGCTTAAGACAGGCGACTATATCTTCAAGGTGAAGTCGGGTGAGATCCAGGGTGCAGCATGGAATAGCCCTGTATATGGCGCTACTAAGGTGTTCAAGATTGTGCGTGACGAAACTACAACCATTTCGGAGGTTGTCTGCTCGTTGATGCAGATTAAGGTGTCGATTACCTACGCTCCCGATTTGTTGGAGCGCCTTGGTGAGGGTACTACAACCACTGCAATCATCGGTGAGAACAGCTTGGCATTCTCGCTTACCGAGACTCGCGACGGCTACTTCTCTGCTCCACAGGTGAGCAACACCATTACCCTTAACATCAAGGGTACCTATGCAGCCGACAAGGTTACATTCAAGAGCGTGGAGATGAACAAGGAGGTGAAGGATGTGAAGGTTGGTCAGCACAGCAAGATTCACTTCTATATCGAGCATGCCAACGAGGGTAATATCAAGGTTAGCGTAACTCTCCGCGATTGGGTAACCGACGAGGTTATCCCCTGCAATGTTGCAGATCTCGTAACCGAGGAGGAGTGGACCGAAGGCGGCAACGAGGGTGGCGATGATCCAGGCACAACCGTGGGTGCACCTGATATTATTTGGGCAGGTTACGACATGTCGAAGCGTTATGCAATCACCGGCGATTTGACCGTAGACTTGGAGATTGTAGCCGAGAAGGGTATCAAGGAGTTGTTGTGCGAGATTAAGTCGGAGGTGCTCACTCCCGATCAGTTGTCGGGCGTTGGTTTGTGCAATATCTTGAACTTGTGCTACCCTAAGCAGTCGTACGATTCGAGCACTCCGAGTGTATATGTCGATGTAGAGCAGCCTTTGCGCGACCTCGACTTCTCAGTTGCCGAGGAGGTATTGAATAAGAAGAAGGTTAATCTCTCGATCACCAAGTTCTTGGGTATTCTCCAGGGTGTAAGTGGTGCTTCGTTGAAGAATCACGACTTCATCCTCTCGGTTACCGACAATGATGGTGTGACTACAGTTAAGACTTTGATGCTTCAAACAGGAAACTAACAGACAATGAAACGATTACTCAATATATTAATATGTGCGTGCGCGCTGGCGTTGGTGTCGTGTATTGGCGATGGCAAGGTCAAGGATGGCGGCACCAATACCCCTTCGGGTGATAAGGGCGTGTTGATGCTCAATATCGCAACCCGCACAGAAGAGGGTGGTGCAACAAGTCGCGATTATGTGCTCTGCATCTACAAGAATGAGGGCGAGAAGGCGACACTTGTGCGTAAGTACGACTCTTCGAAGGCAGAGATGCAGAAGCCTGACTACATTTGGCTCTTGGAGGGCAACTACACCGCCAAGGTGGAGAGTGGCAAGGGGGTGAATGCATCGTTCAACAATAGTGATTGCTACTACTACGGTGAGCAGGATTTCGATATCGTAGGCGGCCAGACTGCAAATGTGGATCTTGTTGCGGTGATGCAGAATATCCCCGTAGAGGTGGTATTCGACCAGACCATCATTGATGGTTGTCGCAGTGGCTACTATGTGGAGGTGGCGGCTTCGAGTGATGTAAAGCTCAAGTATACCGAGAGCAAGAAGGGCTATTTCATTATGCCTGAGGGCGTAACAACCCTCGAGTGGAGCTTTGCGGGAACCTATGTCTACGAGGATGGCGAGCAGGTTACTATTGACAAGACAGGTACAATAGAGAATGTTCAGCCAAAGAAGGGCTACAAACTCTCGTTCAAATACTCGAATGACGCTTCGGGCTTTTTGGGCGACATCGTAGTTGAGGTAGATGAGTCTACCGAGGAGCGTGATGACCACATCTCGTTCAACCCAGACCCAGAGATTCGCGGTGTGGGCTTCGAGTGTAATGTTCCTTACAAGTACGCAAATGGCGAGCGTAAATACGTTGCAACTTCGTTGGAACCATTCTGCGGCGTTGTCTTGACTGCTGACGGCAGAACTTTCGACGCTGTGAACGATACCGTAGCAGGTATTGCTCTCGAGGGTTTGAATACTACTCAGCTCTACATTACCCTTTCGGAGGAGTTCTTCAATGTACTCCCCGGTGGTGCGCAGAGCATTGAGATGTGTGTAACCGACGTCAGTGGTGGCGAGGCTCGCAAGATGCTGCCATACAACTTGCAGGGTGTAGACATCTATAACAACGAGTACACAAACCTTTGGGTAGGTACAGGCTTGCTCACTGCAACCGTATATGGTACCCCTTCGAAGGTGGAGATTGTTATGCGTGAGGGCGATGGCGAGTGGAAGAACTACACCGCTTCAGCGAACGGAACAGATGTTTATGCGGCAACGGTTGACGGCTTGGTAACCAACCACACATACGAGTATAACCTCATTGTCGACGGCAAGACCATTGGTACAAGTCGTAAGTTTACCACAGAGCAGGGTGCTCAGATTCCGAACGCAGGATTGGAGGATTGGACAACAAGCGGTAAAGTGATTATCCCATACTACACATTGGTAAATCCGTATTGGTGTACCGGAAACTGGGGTACGGCAATGCTCAGCAAAAATATCACACAGAGCAGTGACGATGTACGCCCTGGCTCAACCGGCACAAAGTCGGCCTATATGGATTCGGAGTATATCGTTATGAAGTTCGCAGCCGGAAACCTCTATGTCGGATCGTGGGGTGGTATGCAGGGCACAAATGCTACCGTCTATTTCGGTCAGCCGTTCACTTTCAATGCCAAGCCTAAGGCTATCCGCTTCTGGGCTAAGTTCAACTGCGGAACCATTGACTATGCGGATGGTGGCGTAGGTAAGAAGGGCGATCCTGACCTCTGCAAGATCTTCTGCTGTATGACAACCGATGTGCACACAGTGATTAGTGCCGATGCAGATGGTACAACATTCTCGCCGAGCGATGCAAATATCAAGAGTGGCGACGCTCGCTACAAGAAGGTTCTCTACTCGGCATACTTCGAGTCTACTCAGTCGCAGACCGAGTGGAAGCAGTTCGAGATTCCGTTCACATTCTACGGCTCGGATCCTGATCAGAAGCCTTCACACCTCATCTTGACCTTCACATGTTCGGGA
>JAFZDR010000184.1 GCA_017561105.1 Alistipes sp.
GACCTTCGCTATGGCGCCTATTTCGCAAATGCACAGACAGGCCATTCGCACGGACTTGTATGGCCGTTATTGATGAAATATCGTGGAAATGAGAATTTTATAAGCAGCTACTATCTCTACGAGGTGTCGATGCCGAAGCCGTTCCGTCTCTCCGAGCAGTATCTTATCCGTGCCGAGGCATATTGCCGTCAGGGCGACTACTCGAAGGCGTCGAACGACCTTACAAAGTTGCGTTCGGCTCGCTATGAGTCGGGTAAGGGCTCGATGACCGTCAATGCCGATAATTGGTTGAATAATATCGCCAATGAGCGTGTTCGCGAGTTGTATATGGAGGGACACCGCTTGCAGGATATCAAGCGTTGGGGTAGCGACTACAGAGAAGGCAATGGCTTTGAGCGCACTCCGCAGACCAACTCGTTGGAGGAGGGTAGCACTTTGAAGAAGAGAGCCGATGACTATATGTTTGTATGGCCAATCCCTCGTCACGAGGTTGAGGCTCCGGGCTCGAAGGTTGAACAGAATGAGGGCTACTAAAATGGAGAAGATTATGAAGAAGATACTAAATATATTTGTGATTCTCGCCATCGTAGCAGGCGTAGTGTCGTGTAAGGAGCAATATATCACCTACAACGACACCGAGTATCTGATATTCTCAGATACGCTCTCTACAAATGCCGTTTTGGCAACAGGCGAGCCTTTTAAGGTGGCTGTATCATCGACCGTAAAGCGTAACTACGACCGTACCTACGCAGTTGAGATTATCGACAAGGGTAGCAACGCTATCGAGGGTGTACACTACCGCCTGAAGTCTAACACCTTCACTATTCCGGCAGGTAAACTCGCTGCCGATATCGAGGTGTTGGGTAACTACGACAATTTCGAGCCAACCGATTCGCTCGGTTTTACCTTGCAGTTGGTTATGCCTGACGAGTTGAAGTGGGATCTCTATCCCGAGCACAATCGCACCAAGGTTGTGATGTTCAAATCGTGCCCATTCGACATTAACGAGTGGGGTGGTACCGAGTTGGAGCCTCGCTATTGTCTGCTCAGTTCGTTGTTGCTCTATAGCTATCCTGGTACAAACACCTCGTATCAGCGATTGGTGAAGTGCTACAAGCATAAGAACAAGGCGAATACGATCGTTATGGACGACCTATTCTACGATGGTTACGATGTTGAACTCACATTCAATACCGAGAATCCGTCGGAGCCAACCTTGACATTGGCGGCAGATCAGGTCATCGGAGATGAGCTTTCGGTGTTGGGCATCGAGTGGGGCGATGGTAAGATCCTCGCTCAGACAAGCCCTGCGGGTACATATGTATCGTCGTACAATGCGTGTCAGAAGTATGCACAGCTCTATGTGCGAATGTATATCAAGAACTACACCGAGCTTGTCGGTTATGTCGGCGACTTCTACAATATCCTTGAGTGGGTATCTAAGGAGGAGGCCGAGGAGATTATGCGTGAAGGATTATAGTTGTCGAACAAAAAATATAAAAAGATATGAAAAAGATTGTTTTAACCATACTTTGCGGTGCAGCAATGATGTTGGCATCGTGCGTAAATAGCGGTGGTGAAGTAGTTAAGCCAACCTTCCCTGAGGTTACATACGCAACAGTAGAGATTGGCGGTTCGTACGAGCTCACTTTTGTTGCAGCTCACAGTTATCAGATCAGCCTCGATTCGGAGTCGCAGCGATATGCAACTCTCAGCTATGAGGGTGAGGCAGGATATGACTTCTATGGTCAGGCAGGCGAGCAGACATACACTGTGAAGATTAAGCCTAACCTCACACCGAGCTATGCTAAGGATCTCAAGGTTAATGTAAACTTGACCATGGAGGGCTACACCGAGTTGTTGGCACTCTATACCATTCCTCGTGCACCATACGAGATTAACCTCTTTGGCCGTATCAATGCCGGCTTCGAGGAGACTTGCAAATCGGTTTGCGAGGAGGGTCATCCGGCTGACAGCCCGTTTGCTTATTGTGGAAACAAGTACACAATCCGCCACTATTCGGAGAATGATGCCGTAGAGGGCAATATGGTTATTTGGCACGACTATCCACGCGCAAACTTCAACTATGTAATCTATGTGAAGGATGAGTCGGGTAAGTTCGTGGCTGTAGGCGATGGCGACAGCGAGTCGGGCGTGCAGACTTGGGTTGAGATGGTTACCTTCTCGGGTAAGGATACCAGCAGCACATCAACCGATAAAACTAAGATTTGGCAGAAGTTCCGCCTCTATATGGATATCAACTCTAAGTATGCTCACAGAACCGAGGGCGTAGGTTACGAGGCTTTTGTAAATATGGAGGATGAGAATGGCGACGCTGTTGTGTCGGTTTACCATGTATTCGATCCATCGAAGGTGGTTGTTACCGAGACGTTCTTCGGCTTGGCAAACCCTGAGTTGGCTAAGTCTAAGGGCGTGAAGTTGGAGGGCGAAGGCCACTACTTTACACTCACAATTCCGACTTCGGACATTATTACCGAGAACCATGCAGCTGCTACATTGAAGATTGAGGGTTATAGCGAGGTATATCCGTCGATTGCACAGGAGAAGCTCTTGAACTTGGTACACAACAAGGAGGAGGGTACTCTCTATATCGCTCTCAAGGAGGGCGCCGATATGGAGCAGTTGCTTCGCAATGACACTTTGACTATTGCTGTGCTTGGCGATGTTGCAGAGGAGTATAGCGTATCGGTAGTCTTCGAGTGGAGTACCAAAGAGGAGGAGCTCGACGAGATGCCTGAGGAGGGAGAGTCGAAGCGATAAACTCAGACGAAGCCAAATTTAGAATAGAGAAAAAAGAAAACTTTATTAGTGATGAGATTTATAAAGATAAACATATTCGCAATTGCGATGGCGATTCTCTTCGTACAGGGTTGTACGACAGATCAGACCGTCGATCTTCGCGAGAAAGATTACGGATATGTTCAATTCAAACTGTACAAGAGCGCGTCGTATAACCCTGCGACAAAAGCATCGCGTGCAGAGTTGGTGGATGAGCTCGAATATCTTGCTGAAGCTTGCAAGATCGAGGTGAACCTCTACGACGAGAACAATCGTATCATCCGCCAAACTTTGGTACTCTCGGCAGCAGATAGCGACGCTGCAGAGTTTGGTCTGCGCAGCGACAAATTGAAGTTGCTGTCGGGTAGCTACAAGCTCGGAAAGATTGCACTTTTTGATGCACTCGATGTTGAGTTGTATAACAGCGTTCCGACATCGAATCTCCAATTTACGGTTGTTGAGGGTGGCCTCACACAGCACGATATTGCAGTGGATGTTGCTCCGCGCGGTAAAATTCGCTTCTCGCTTGTGAAGGATTTGTCGAGCTTTACTCAAAATCCTGCTACACGAGCATCGCGAGAGCGCGAGTACACTTTCGATGAGATTAAGTATGTGGATATCGCGGTTAAGCGCGTGGCAAATAACAACACTATCGGTGATGTTATCTTGTTCGAGAATCTTCCGGCTAAGTTCTCACAGCACTTCGACGAGGAGAACTATCAGAACGACAAGGAGGGCTGGAAGACATCCTCTATCCTCTGCGATACACTTATCTCACTCGAGGCCGACACCTATCGTGTAGTGTCGTATGTAACCAAGAGTAAGAAGGGCGATGGTAACACCTTGGAGATTAACGATAAGCCGGCTTTGATCGAGTTTACGGTTGCAGACAATCAGATTACCGAGCCTAAGGTTAAGATTGCACTCTACGAGTCGGACGAGTACATCAAGGATAACTACGCTTTGTACGAGATTTGGAAGAGTCTCGATGGCGAGAATTGGTGCTACGACGGTGAGAGCTATACTCGCGGTACAAATTGGGACTTCAACAAGGATGTAGATTTGTGGTGCGAGCAGCCGGGTGTTCAGGTGCACTCGAATGGTCGTGTTGCCCGTATCGATTTGAGCAACTTTGGCTTCAAGGGCCATATGTCGCCGGCTATCGGTCAGCTCACCGAGTTGATAGAGTTGTACCTCGGTACTCACAATGATACCAATATAATATATGATCCATCGCTCGATATGAAGCGTTCGCACTCGGAGCGTCAGCGCTCTATGTTCGATGATCAGCGAGCGTACCTGCAGGCAATTCACCCTGCATTACAGATGTCGGAGCCTTGTGCCCGTGCACTTATCGAGAAGGGTCTGACTTCGCCGGCTATGGCTCTCTACGAGAAGTATGGCGAGTCGGAGATTATCGACAAGATGAGTGGCAAGCAGACTATCCGCAAGTACGATATGAACCACGGAACGCTCATAAATGGCTTGCTCTCGTTGCCAAAGGAGATTGGTAACCTGAAGAAGGTTGAGACCCTGAATATCGCAAATGGTACAATCGCGGAGTTGCCTGCCGAGATTGCGCAGATGGAGTCGCTCTCGTCGATCGAGATTTACAACTGCCCTGAGATGAAGAAATTCCCTGTCGAGATTGGCGAGTTGCCAATGTTGCGCTCGGTGAATATCTCGAACAACAAGCAGTGGTCGAGCGAGGAGATTGAGAAGGGTATCGAGGCTTTGGCGAAGGGTGCTTCGCGTAAGTCTATCGAGATTTTGTATGCTCGTGAGAATAACATCACAAAGCTTCCGAAGAAGTGGTTTGGCTCGGATGACGAGGGCTTTGAGGCTATGGGATTGTTGGACTTGGCATTCAATAAGATTTCGACTCTCGAGCCTCTCGGTAAGGAGGTGGCATTTATCCAACTCTATCTCGATAATAACCAGATTGAGAACATCCCGCACGATAAGGATGGTTACTATTGCGGTTACGACGATGTTGAGAACTTCTCGGTGAACTACAACAAGTTGACCAAGATTCCTAATATCTTCAACTCGAACAGCACCTATGCAATGAATGCTGTAAGCTTTGGTGGCAATCAGATTACAGGGTGAGAGGGCGAGGAGAATGGCACATATAAGGGTATCAAGTGTAAGACCTTGACCTTGTCGATGAATCCGTTGAAAGAGTATCCTAAGGCGTTGTCGGATTCGAACTCATTGTTCGAGTATCTCGTTGCAAGCGCTTGCCAGATTGAGGAGATTCCGAAGGGGTGCTTCTCGCACAAGAATGCGATAAACCATATGTCGTTCGACCTCTCGTATAACCGATTGAAGAAGTTACCAAGTGACTTCCACGCGGGAAATATGCCATACTTGTATGGTATGGACCTCTCGTTCAACCGCTTCGAGGAGTTCCCATACCTTCCGCTCGATGCTGCAGGCTTGACCGTCTTGGCAGTGCGCAGTCAGCGTAACGATAAGGGCGAGCGTTGCTTGCGCGAGTGGCCGCAGGGTATCTACCAGCATGTAGGTTTGCGTGGTTTGTATCTTGGTTCGAACGATTTGCGCACAATTGACGATACCATTTCTACATTGTGTTACTACCTCGATATCAGCGATAACCCGAATATCGTATTCGATGCTTCGGATATCTGCTACGCTTGGCAGGTAGGTGCATATATCCTCTTCTACGATAAGACGCAGAAGATATTGAATTGCGATTTAATGTTGGAGTAAAGCGGAGGTTAGAAGTATGAAGATGAAAAACTATATATTGATAATGGCAATGGCGCTTATGGCGTCGGTTGCTTGTACTAACGATCAGAGTGTCGATTTCGCTACCGATCGCCGCGAGATTAAGGTTGGCGCAAATGGTGGTGTCGAGAAGGTTAAAATCTCCTCTAACGATGCGTGGGTTGCTACCGTAGGTATGCAGGAGGATGGAACTCCAAACCCATGGATTACCGTATCGCCGGCTAATGGCCGCGGCTCGGTAACTTGCGACATTCAGATCGACTCGGCTTTGACAACATTGCCTCGTCAGGCTGTGGTTACAATCCAGAATATTGTGGATAACAGTCAGAAGAAGATAACCATCAAGCAGGATGGATATACCTACAAGCTTGAGGTTGATAAGAACGATGTCGAGGTGAAGAAGTATGCCGAATTTGGCAAACGATATTTCGATGTTGTAGTCAAGACAAACTTCGATTTCGAGGTGAAGATTCCGCAGAGTGCACAGCATTGGGTATCTCAGGAGACTGCATCGAAGATGGGAGCATCGTATCAGCTCAACCTCGACCGTGGTGTTCGACCTCGCGAGGTTAAGGTGCGCTTCAATTGGAAGATCAACAACTCGGCAGAGGTGCGTTTGGCCGATATTAAGTTTGTGCCTAAGAGCGATATCGAGGTTGCTCACAGCGATATCTTGAGCGTATCTCAGGAGGCTGCCGAGCCAATTATTCCGGATACTCGTGCGGGCGATTCGTTGGCTCTGTTGAACATTGCCAACACAATGCAGTGCTGGAATCCGTACGACACTTCGGTTTCGATGGATTCGTGGAGTGGCGTTACCTTGTGGGAGGAGCGCATGAAGGGCTGTAAGCCTGAGTGGGTTGGTCGTGTCAAGAGAGTGGAGATATTCCTCTGCAATGCGTACGAGGGCTTGCCATACGAGGTTCGCTACTTGACCGCAGCCGAGGAGATCTACATCTTCTCGAACGAGAACTCGATGTTGAAGAGCCTCGATCTCGGCGAGGATATCCTCGAGTTGAAGGATCTGAAGCGTCTGACCGTTGCAGCATTCGGATTGTCGTCGTTGCCTGAGAACTTTGCTATGCCAAACTTGGAGTATCTCGACCTCGGCTCGAACAACTTCCAGAAGATTCCGGCATCTATTAACCCAACCAACTTGCCAAAGTTGCGTGCCTTGGTTCTGAATGCGCAGCAGCGTCATGCCGTATCGGATTTGAGTAACACGGTATATCCTGTCGAGGAGTTGGGTGGTCTTGTCGAGGAGGAGAAGTTCCCTGAGCATCTGCTCTTGTGGGGCTTGGATACCTTGGTATTGAGCGTAAACTACCTCCATGGCGAGCTGCCATCGTTCGAGGGTCGCAGCGATGTTCCGGTATGGACCGAGGCTGAGGTTATCGCAGCCGATACATTGCCACGCGAGTTGATAGGTGTACCTAAGATTATGCCTACAACCAAAACCTTCCGTATCAACCATAACCGTCTTTCGGGCGAACTTCCAAAGTGGTTGTTGATGCACCCTGCACTCGACTGGTGGGTACCATTCAGCTTGGTATTCCCACAGGAGGGACGATACTCGGATGGTACAAAGGCGGGCTTTACAAATGAGCCGCCAAGCCTTGTCGAATACTACACCAAGTGGTACCCTAATAAGAAGTTGGCCGACTCTATCAACGAGGATACATCGGTTGAGGAGGATGGAACTATAACGAAGTAATGAAGAAAATGAAGATTATGTATAATAAAATTATAGCATTTCTGTTTTGTGTGGCGTTTGCTCTCTCGTCGTGTGTGAATGATACGATGAATGAGATTCAGACAGCCCCATCGCAGAGCGAGTCGTATGCTGCGGGCGAGGTGTTGGTGAAGTTTACCCCCGAGGTTGCAGCAATGCTCGAGGAGGCCGGTGTCGTGCGCTCTGCCGTTACACGCAGTGGCGTGAATAGCGTCGATGAGTTGCTCGATTTGGTTGGCGGTTTCGAGATTTCGCGAGTTTTCCCTCGCGACAGCCGCCACGAGGAGCGTACCGTGCGCGATGGCTTGAACTTGTGGTATATTGTTCGTTATAGCAACAACTACTCGGCCGAGGAGGTATCGCGTCGTTTCTCGCAGCTGGGCGAGGTGCAGAAGGTCGATATCAACCGCACTATCAAGCGTGCCAATACTCGCAAGGCAATACCGCTTTCTAAGGAGGATATGGCGCAGATGGCGCGTTCGACACGCACTTTGGCGCAGCCTTTTAACGATGAGTTGTATGCTCAGCAGTGGAACTTGGAGAACGACGGAACAATGTTCCATGGAACCGAGTTTACACACAAGGTCGATTACGAGAATGGCGATGAGAATACCAAAAAGATAAAGAGCTTGGCGGGTGCCGATGTCCAGGTTGTTGAGGCTTGGAAGAGAAGTACCGGCGACAGCTCGGTTATTGTTGCGGTCCTCGATGAGGGTATCTATGTTGAGCACCCCGATTTGAAGGATAACATTTGGGTAAATGAGGCTGAGGTTGCCGGCAATCTCGAGGAGGATAAGGACGGCAATGGCTACAATGGCGATAAGAATGGTTATAACTTCGTGAAGGAGACCGGAAAGATCACTTGGGACGGCTACTACGATTCGGGCCA
>JAFZDR010000024.1 GCA_017561105.1 Alistipes sp.
GGGTCAGCACTCTATGATTGGTTGCGTAAATAATGGTAACGTATACGTAACAGGCGACATCGGTAGCACACTCTACTGGGGTGGTATCGTAACTGCAAATAGTGCTTGCTTGCGCGAGGATTGTACAAACAATGGTACCATCACCGTATCGGGTTACATCGGTACAGCTGTTCAGGGAGCAGACTGCTTCTTGGGTGGTCTCTGCTACAGCGGTGGCTCGAACACCACTTACCGTCGTTGCGTAAACAATGGTGATATTATCCTCACCGAGACTTGCCAGGTTGCTCAGTGTATCCGCCTTGCTGGTATTATTCCTAATGTTGAGACATCTGGCAAAACCAATATTTTCGAAGAGTGCGTAAATAATGGTGATATCATCGTGAAGGGTAAGAGCAACTGTGGTACTGATGGTGCCGGCGTAGTTCGTATCGGAGGTTTGTTTGGTCAGTTCACAAATGGTACTGTGAAGATTATTAACGGATTCAAGAATACCGGAGACATCATCTTCTCGGGTAACCACGCTACGGATATCGGTCTTTCGCTGGGTGGTATCGTAGGTGGTATGGACGGTTCGTCAGCCGTATGGAACACCGAGTCAACTGGTAACATTATCAACGAGGGTGAGGTTAAGTTCGATGGTACATCGAAGGGTGCTGTATATATGGGAGGCTTCGCGGCATTCCTAAATGCAAGTATTCCTGCATCGCCTGTAAAGATCATCAACACCGGTAATATCACTTGCACAGGTAAGGCAAAGAGCTATACAAACGCTACTATCTCGGGTATCTGCGGTAACATCAAGTCGCCAATCGCAAACGCTGAGTGCTTCTGCGACATCTTCGCTCCTGGCTATGGCGGTGCTGAGATTGGTTTGCTCTCGGGTAAAGTTCACTCGGCTACAGTAACCTATACCAACGCTAAGGTTGGTGGTCGCATCTGCGTAGAAAGAGATGAGGAGGATGAGTCGGAGAAGTGGATAACTCTCAGCGAATCGAACTACCTCGGCCTTATCTACAAGATGAGCGGCACTCCATTGACCGAGGAGCAGGCTGCTGCTGACGGCATCACAATCCTCACTTCGAAGGATCAGATTGATTACACTACCCTTCCGGTACCAACCCCTGAGGCTGGTACAGAGGAGTAAAATGAATGGTTTAACAATTAAATTTTGAAAGAGTTATGAAGAAAAATATTGTGTTGAGCTATTCTGCTCCTGAGGTAAAGGTATTTGAGGTTGTAGCCGAGCGTGGTTACGGCGATAGCGTTCTTCTTCCAGGCTTCGGCTCGGAGAACGACGAGTTGGTTTACTAATTAGCTTTTAGCCATTGGCCATTAGCCATTAGCTAAAGAATAGAGAGAATCGGGCGAGGAGACTTGCCCGATTTTTGTTTTTTCATAATTATGTCCTATCTTTGAGAAGATAAAAAATAGTTATGCTATGGGTAATCTGATTAAAATTCATTGCGTAAACAGCAACTCCTCTATCGAGGTGAAGATGGGCACATCGCTGCTCGAACTCGCTGAAAAGCTCGAACTGAAGGGTAAATATCCCCCACTTGCAGCCTTCGTAAATCACAAGTTGAAGGAGTTGAACTACCTCATCTACACCCCTGCAAAGGTGGAGTTCTTCGATATCTCGCACCTTGCCGGTTTCCGTGTGTATCAGCGTTCGATGATATTTATTATGCAGGCGGTAGTGTCGAAGTTGTACCCTATGCAGAAGTTCCACGCCCGCCACGCCATAGGCGACAGCATCTACTGCGAGGTGGAGGGCAAAGCAGAGTTCTCGGCTGAGGAGTGTCAGGCACTCAGCAAGGCTGCACGCGACCTTGTCGAGCAGAATATACCTATCATTCGCGAAAAGCTACCTACCGAGGAGGTTATTGCCGAGTTTGCAAAGCGTGGTTTCGACGACAAAGTTACTCTCCTGCAGACGCGCCAACGACTATATAGCGTAATTCAGCGCCTGGGCGACGAGGTGGGCTACTTCTTCGGCGCACTTGTCCCTTCGACAGGTTATGTCAACCGCTTCGAGATACACCCATATTTTAAGGGATTCTACATCTCGACGCCATCGCGCACAGCGCCCGACACCATACTCCCTGCGCCAAACTTGCAGAAGATGTTCTCAATATTCGACGGCTATAGCGAGTGGGTGGAGATTATGGGCGTAGCAACAGTGGGAAAGCTCAACAAGCGCATCGAGCAGGGCGACACCAGCGAGTTGATACAGATTGCCGAGGCGGTACACGAGAAGCGACTCGCACGCATTGCCGACACCATAGCCGAAGCCAATCGCGAGCGCGGTCTGCGCCTTGTACTAATTTCGGGCCCTTCGTCGAGTGGTAAGACCACGACATCGAAGCGCCTTGGCGTGCAGTTGCGCGTCTTGGGCCTGCACCCTGTACTCGTATCGACAGACGACTACTTCGTAAATCGCGAAGATACTCCGCGTGACGAGAATGGCGACTACGACTTCGAGGCTTTGGAGGCTATCGATCTCGCACGCCTGAACGAGGATTTGGGCA
>JAFZDR010000185.1 GCA_017561105.1 Alistipes sp.
CAGCGTCGCCAACCTTAACCTTCAACTCGATAACCTTACCAGGAAGTGGAGCAACGATTGTGTGGCCTGTAATTGGCTGAGCCTTTGGCTCTGCAGATGCTGCAGCCTCCTCCTTTGCAGGAGCCTCGGCAGCCGCCTTAGCCTGATATGCCTTAGTCTTTACGCCTGTGAGGTATGGCTTAGCCACGAGTGGGAACAACTCGAGCAAGAGTACCTCCTTCTCGTTCTCGGCCAACTTCACGCCACCTGCCTCAGGGAGCTCAGGGTTTGGCTGGCTCTGATACTTCGAGATATCGTAGTTGCTCTCCTCGCGAACGCCGCAAATCTTGAAACGGAAATCAGGATTTACAGGCACTGGAGTAGTTCCGTACTCACCCTTAACGAGGCTTACGAACTGGTTATTCTTTGTAGTGTACATCTCGCGACCTGCCTTCAAATCGAGGGCGCAGTTTACTGCCTGAGCACCCACAATCTGCGAAGTAGGAGTTACGAGCGGTGGAAGACCTGCCGACAAACGTACCTCAGGGATCAACTCCATAGCCTTAGGCAAGATATCCTCAGCCTTCAAAGCCTGCAACTGAGCCACCATATTCGAGTACATACCGCCAGGGATCTCAGCCTCCTGAACGAGCTTGTTAGGTGCAGGGAAACCGAAGTATGCCTCGATCTTCTGTGCTGCATCAAGCAATGTTACGAAGTCCTCCTTCTCGGCTGCTGCTACCGCACGATTAAGCTGCTCCTCAACCTCTGCAGGAGTTGCATCTACGAGTGGGTTGAATGGCTTTGGAGCCGGCTTATCCTTACCGAATACCGAAACATTCAACTCTGTGCGGATATCCTTCAACTGCTCGTTGATCTTAGCTACAGCCTCCATATTTACGCCGAGGTCGATACCGAGCTTCTGGCAGAAGAGGTACACCAACTCCAAAGCAGGAGCACCGGTACCACCACCAAACCACCAGCAGTTTGTATCAACAACATCAACACCTGCTGCGATAGCTGCATAAACCGATGCAAGACCGTAGCCAGGAGTACAGTGTGTATGGAAATCTACAGGGATGCCTGTCGCAGCCTTCAACTTCTTAACGAGTGCGCTGACACGCTGTGGCGGAATCAAGCCCGACATATCCTTGATAGTGATCATATCGGCACCGAGCTCAGCCAAAACCTTGGCCTTCGATACGAAGTAGTCGTCGGTAAACACAGGAGCAGGGTTCTTCTTACCCATCAACTTCTGGAAGAATGACAACTTCGGATATTTAGGATCTACGGTGTAGCAAACTGCACAATCGGCAATACCGCCATACTTCTTCACATACTTGATGGTCGATTTTACATTCTCAACATCGTTCAAGCAGTCGAAGATACGCATAATGCCAAGACCGCTTTCGATAGAGTTGCGGCAGAAGCCCTCGATAATTTCATCGGTATAAGGAGCATAACCGAAGAGGTTACGACCACGCGAAAGAGCGGTCAACTTTGAGATGTCGCCAATCTCCTTCTTAATGCTTTCAAGACGATACCAAGGATTCTCACCGAGATAGCGCATTACCGAATCAGGTACTGCACCACCCCACACCTCCATAGCGTAGAAGTGTGCATCTTTGTAATAAGGGAGGCAACGCTCCACTTGCGCCTGCGTCATACGAGTTGCAAAAGATGACTGCTGGCCATCTCGCAAGCTCAAATCTCTAATTTTAAGAGTCTTTGCCATAACAAATTTGTGTTTTATAGTTGTTTTCTATCGTTAGTCACTATTTCATCATAACAAAGTTATATTATTTTTGGGAGAAAATCAACATTAGCAGCATAAAAAAAACACAATTTCTCGAAATTGTACGATTTTTTTTTACCTTTGCATCGTCAGAGGTTCCTGTGCAGAGCCACGCTCGCACGGATTAAAACGGAATTCGGTGTAAATCCGAAACAGTACCTGCTGCTGTAAGTTCCTGCCCGAAAGGAGGATAACCATCCTTCAAAAAATGGGTAAAAAGGCACTCTTTGCCACTGATCTTCGAGATTGGGAAGGCGCCTTGCGGAATAAGTCAGAAGACCTACCTCTACATTTTTTGTTAAACAATCCGCAGGCTAACGGATTATAACACTAACATTTTATGACTAACAAATTCAAGTTTGCACTTGTTGCACTCCTACTTGCAGTGGGTTGCAACCAATCGTACGAGTTCTATGGCGAGGAGGGACCCGCATCTTTCGAGGTTGTGGAGTACACCCCCGCACCCGGTCAATTTATAAACGAGGGTTACACCGCGACCACAATGGCCGAGGCGTGCGCCTATGCTCAGCAGCGCTTCAGCAATCGCTACTTCGTTTCGCTCGGAGGATTTGGCGGATATATCGTTGTCAAGTCGGCAGAACCCATTCGCAACTCGGGCGGTTACGACTTCGGCATCTACAGCAACTCGTTCAATGGCAGCTCCGAGCCCGGTATTGTCTGGGTATCGTGCGACAGCAACAATAACGGCGTGGCCGACGACGAGTGGTTCGAGTTATATGGCTCTGACAGCG
>JAFZDR010000186.1 GCA_017561105.1 Alistipes sp.
ATCGCAGGTTCATCGGCAGGCGGACACCTTGCAGCCTACACATCGAACTTTACAGCAGACGCAGAGAAGCCTGCATTCTCAGTTCTCTTCTACCCTGTAATCACAGGTTCGAGCTGCATGACTCACCAGAATACATTCCGTCGTTTGTTGGGCGCAAAGCACGCTCCTTACATGCGTGAGTATTACTCGCTCGAGAACCGCGTATCGGAGAAGACCCCTCCAACAATTCTCTTGCTCAGCACCGACGACCGCACCGTTCCGCCAATCAGCTCGATCCTCTACTACAAGGCTCTCAAGCACTACGGCGTAAAGGCTTCGATGCACTGCTATCCTGAGGGTGGCCACGGCTGGGTATGCAACGAGAATTTCCGCTACCACAACGATTGGCAGCACCAGCTCGCTAAGTGGTTGAAGTTTATCAACAGCGGCGAAGAGAAATAAAGCGCAATGAAAAAGATATTTATCATTGTCGCAGTGTTATTTACCACATCCGTTATGGCAAAAGAGCAGCAAGAGGTCAAGTATCATCAGGATGAGACAATCATCCTATGGGATAACGACAAGGCCCCGCACTCGAATGGTTTGGAGGGTGAGGCTTACGAGGCTTCGCCATATCGTTTGGTAAACACAACAAAGGCGGTATTATATGTCTACAATGCCGATCAGACAAAGGCTACAGGTCAGGCTGTAGTAATCTGTCCGGGTGGTGGCTACGCAAAGCTCTCGATGGACCAGGAGGGTTTCTTGATGGCTCAATGGTTGGCAAAGAACGGTATAGCTGCATTTGTGTTGGAGTATCGTTTGCCAAACGGCCACCGAGAGGTGCCACTCGAGGATGTCGTTGAGGCTATTCGCGTAGTACGCAAGAGGGCTAAGAAGTTCAATATCGACCCTGCAAAGGTTGGTGTTATGGGTTTCTCGGCAGGAGGACACCTCGCAGCGAGTGCATCGAACAAGCCGAAGGTTGAGGATAGACCAAACTTCTCGATCTTGTTCTACCCCGTACTCACAGCAAACGACTACACCTCACATCGCGGTTCATTCCGCAACCTCCTCGGCAAAAGACACTCCGAGCAGGAGGCTGAGGCGTGGGCAATGGATAAGTGCGTAGATGTAAATACACCGCCGACAATCCTCATCTTGAGCGACGACGATACCACCGTACCTGCAGCGGGCGCAGCGATATATTATGCTGCATTGCGCTACCACGGAGTCAAGGCGTCGATGCATGTCTTCCCAGAGGGCGGACACGGCTGGGGCAACTACGACAGATTTTCATACCAGAAGGAGTGGCAACACCTGTTGCTCCGGTGGTTGAAGGAGTTGAAATAGGCTGGGCTATTAGCTATTGGCCATTAGCTGATTTTACAGATAACTTAACGAAGAAAATATATAAATTTAGTAGCCAATGGCTAATAGCTAATGGCTAAAAGCAGAGAAAACATTTATGGCAGAAAGTTCTATTTTGATGCGTCTTGATGGTCTGAAGATCAAGTATGAGGAGTTGGGACAGAAACTCACCGACCCCGAAGTGATTGCAGATGTCAAGTCGTTTATTCAGTTTACAAAGGAGTACAAGGAGTTGGAGCCTATCATCGAGACTTCGGATCGCTACCGCAAGGCTGTTCAGGCTCTGGCTGATGCGAAGGATATTCTCGCTAACGAGAAGGATGAGGAGTTCCGCGAGATGGCTCGTATGGAGATCACCGAGTTGGAGCCCGCTATCGAGAAGATGGAGGAAGAGATTAAGTTGCTCCTTATCCCTAAGGATCCTCAGGATAGCAAGAATGCTGTGCTCGAGATCCGTGGCGGTACAGGTGGCGACGAGGCAGCTTTGTTTGCCGGCGACTTGTTCCGTATGTACACCAAGTATATCGAGACTAAGGGTTGGCGTTACGAGGTAACTTCGTTCTCGGAGGGTGTTGTTGGCGGTTACAAGGAGGTTATCCTCAAAGTTACCGGCGACAGCGTATATGGAACATTGAAGTATGAGTCGGGCGTACACCGCGTACAGCGTGTGCCCCAGACCGAGACACAGGGTCGTGTTCACACATCGGCAGCGTCGGTGGCAGTATTGCCTGAGGCTGACGAGTTCGACTGCGAGGTTTCGTGGAACGATATTCGCAAGGATATCTTCTGTGCATCGGGTCCTGGTGGTCAGTCGGTAAATACCACCTACTCGGCTATCCGACTTACTCACATCCCTACAGGTATCGTTGTACAGTGTCAGGATCAGAAGTCGCAGTTGAAGAACACCGAGAAGGCGTTCGAGGAGTTGCGTACCCGTATCTTCAACCTCGAGTACCAGAAGTATCTCGATGAGATTGCGTCGAAGCGTAAGACTCTCGTATCGACAGGCGACCGTTCGGCTAAGATTCGTACCTACAACTATCCGCAGGGACGAATCACCGACCACCGTATCAACTATACAATCTACAATCTCTCAGCATTTATGGATGGCGATATCCAGGATTGCATCGACCACCTCATCGTAGCCGAGAATGCAGAGCGTTTGAAGGAGCAGGAGTTGGGGTAAATTGGCTTTTAGCCATTGGCCATTAGCCATTAGCCTTTTAGAAGAATTGAAAATTAAGAATTATTTTTTAATTCTGCATTTTGCATTCTGCATTTTGCATTTTGTGTCTGCCACAGCGCAGACACAAACACCGCTCTATATCGTCAATGGCGTAGAGATGGATAGTGTTCGTCATATTCCCGAGAAGAATATCGAACATATCGACCATCTTCCGGCCAATGAGGAGAGCGTGGCGAAGTATGGCGACAGAGCGAACAATGGTGTTATCATTGTAACCCTTCGCTACGACCGTGAGGCAGAGTTTACGGGCGGAAAACCGCTTGCCGATTATGTTGCCGAGCGAGTAAAGTGGCCCGAGAACTTTGGCGTAGCGCGATTTGTCGCTCGCTACACGATCGAGGCTGACGGCTCATTTAGCTTGGGCTCTGAGCTCGAGTCTACCGATCATCAACTTCGCAAACGAGTATTGAAGGTGTTGCAGAGCCTGCCGAAGTGGCAACCCGCCACCAAGCAGGGCAAAGCGGTCGCAAGTGAATATGTATTAGCGGTCCAACTCCCCAAGGGAAAGGCGATGCCGAAGGAGCCGTATATCGTGATACGATAAAAGACGAGAGACGAGAGACGAACCGACGCTGCGGAGCGAGGGCAGAGGGCGCTTGCGCACTATGCCGAGCCGCGAGGAGGAAAAGCCTGCAAAGCAGGATTAAAGACGAAAGACGAGAGTGAGAAACTCGCTTACCGAAGAGCAGTGCAAAATTTACCAATTAGAATAATTTTATATGGAGCAGAGAAGTCACATAACCCTATCCCAACTACAAGGAAGGATATCTATCGCTTTGGCAGATGCACTGCCATTGCCGGTATGGGTATGTGCGGAGGTAGCGGATATAAAAATCAACGCGTCGGGACACTGCTACATCGAGTTAATAGAGAAGAACGAGAAGACGGAAGCAACCGAGGCTCAGGCGAGGGCTACGATTTGGCGTTCGCAGGTTATGAGTACCATCGGCCGCTTCGAGCAGGAGAGCGGACAGCGCCTGACGAAGGGCATGAAGATCCTCTTCAAGGCTACGGTTTCGCACCATGCCGTCTATGGCATGTCGTTGCAGATTCAGCAGATTGATGCGCTCCACACCTTGGGCGATATGGAGCGACGCCGACAGCAGACCATCGAGCAGCTGCAGAAGGATGGCGTATGGGATATGAATCGTGCACAGCAGATACCCCTTGTGGTGCAACGCGTGGCGGTTATCTCGAGTGCTACTGCGGCGGGTTATCGCGACTTTATGATGGAGTTGGCGCGTAGCAACTATGCACTCCACACCGAGCTTTTCGAGGCTATAATGCAGGGCGAGCGAAGCGACGAGAGTATTGTGGCGGCACTCTACGCCATAGCGGCAAGAGCCGAGGAGTTCGATGCCGTGGCGATAATTCGCGGTGGAGGTTCGACGGGCGATTTGGAGTGTTTCAACTCCTACCACCTCGCCTTTGCCGTAACGCAGATGCCACTGCCCGTGCTGACGGGAATAGGTCACGACAAGGATACAAGTGTTACCGACATGGTGGCACATACGATGCTCAAGACACCGACTGCGGTGGCTCAATGGATAGATCAGCGGGCAACCGACTTCGACGGAGCATTGGAGTATTGCGCGATAACATTGCGCGACATTTGCCGTCAAACAACGCATGCAGCGACACTCCGCTTGGAGCAGATGGCGACAGATGTTCGGCACCTCGTGGAGCGCACCTTGCAGGGCGAAAATCAGAAGCTCGACGGATTGTCTACTTTGGTTGCGAACTTTGCGCCCGAGCGCATATTTCGCCTTGGCTATGCCATAGCTCGCAAGGAGGGTACGGCATTGGCAAGTGTCGAAGGTGTAAATGTAGGCGATACGATAGATATTTCGCTCTCAGACGGCACGCTCAATGCCAAAGTCATTGAAAAGACGAGAGACGAGAGACGAGAGACGAGAGAATTTTAATACCACTATTATGGAGTTGAGTTATAAGGAGGCGATAACCGAGATTGAGGCTATTTTGCGTTCACTCAGAGAGGAGCAGAATAGTGTCGATACTTTGGCCGAGCGTGTAGCGCGAGCTACAGAGTTGATTGCCCTCTGTCGCACAAAGTTGCGCAAGGCCGAAAGCGATGTAGCAAAGGTTTTGGAGGAGTAGAGATGGGTATTATCGGTAAGGCGATAAAATGGACACTGAACCATATTCCGCGACCTCTGTTGCAGAGGGTTGCGGGATGGGGTGTTCCTATGCTCGGCGTACTCTACGCAGGGCGTGGTCGCAAGTGTCCGATTTGCGGCAAGCAGGTGCGCGAGTTTCTGCCATACGGTTATGGCACACCGCGCAAGGATGCTCTATGCCCGCGCTGCCTTGCATTGGAGCGTCATCGTCTGTTGTGGCTCTATCTGGAGCGCGAAACCACGCTCCTACGCGGCTACCCCGTACTGCTACATATCGCCCCTGAGGTGGCTTTGAAACGCAAATTCGAGGAGCGTTACGGCCATATACACGGTTATCGCTACCTTACTGCCGACTTGGAAAGCCCGTTGGCAAAGATGCACTTCGATGTGCAGGATATTCCGCTTGAGAATGAGAGTATCGATGTGGTAATCTGCAACCATATTCTCGAGCATGTCGAGGACGATAGAAAGGCTCTGCGCGAGTTGCACCGCATACTTCGTCCAAATGGCTGGGGAGTGGTGCTTGTTCCGCAGGATTATGAGCGCGAAACAACATTCGAGGATGACTCGATAACCTCGCCCGAGGAGCGTGCCCGCATCTTCGGGCAATATGACCACCGTCGCATCTATGGTCGCGACTACGCCCAGCGCGTAGCCGAATGTGGATTCGAGGTGGAGGAGATTGATTATGAAAAGTCACTTTCCGAAGAGGAGAGAAAACAATATGCCACCGCCGGCGAGCG
>JAFZDR010000187.1 GCA_017561105.1 Alistipes sp.
GATACCGAGAGTACAACCCTCGATAACGCCCGTAGGGGTTACGATGTCGTAGCGGTAGTAGCCGCCCTCGAGCAACTCGACATTCTTGGCGTAGAAATCACACTCCTCGTTGTATGAGTAGCGATAGACCGAAATCTTATCATTAGTGATGGCTACATCGACTCCATTTTTGATAATCAACACGCCACCCTCCTTAATCTGCGAGATAAACTGCGAGAAGGCCTCCTTCACCTTTTCGTGAGTGCCGTAGATGTCGAGGTGGTCGGCATCAGCCGATGTTACAACCGCAGCATCGGGATAGAGTTGCAGGAACGAACGGTCGAACTCATCCGCCTCAACAACAAATCTATCACCCTCGCCCAAAACCAAGTTCGAGCCGAAATTCTTCGAGATACCACCCAAGAATGCCGAACCCTCGCCCGACACTGCATGATTTAACCACGCAGTCAGGGTCGAAGTCGAGGTCTTGCCGTGAGTGCCCGAAACCGCCATAACATACTTACCCTGCGAGAGCAAGCCGAGAACCTGCGAACGCTTCTTAATCTCGAAGCCCTCGGCACGGAACATTGCCTGCTCCGAGTGGTCTGCCGGAATAGCCGGGGTGTAGATCACCACGGTCTGCTCCTTATCGAGAAAGGCCTCGGGGATAAGCTTCACATCATCCTCATAATGCACAAGAGCACCCTCATTCTCCAACTTGCGAGTGAGATCGGTTGCGGTACGATCGTAGCCTGCCACCTGCCAACCTTCGTGCAAGAAGTAGCGAGCCAAGGCGCTCATACCGATTCCGCCAATACCCAGAAAATATACTCGATTCTTTGCCATTGCCTAATCATTTATATGCTTTACAATCTCATCAGCTACGCGCTCCGCAGCATCGGGAGTAGCCAACTTTGCGATATTCTGCGACAACTGCTCGAGTTGCTCCTTATCGCCAACCATCTTCAAGGCTGTAGCGATACCGCAATCTGCCGCATCGCAATCCTTAACCATAACCGCAGCACCCTTATCAACCAAAGCCTTAGCATTCTTGGTCTGGTGATCCTCCGCCACATTTGGCGACGGAACAAAGAGTGTAGGTTTCTTCGCCAGACAAAGCTCCGAAACGGTACATGCGCCACTGCGCGAAATTACCACATCGGCAATCTCGTAGGCATAGTCCATACGGTCGATAAACGGCACCAACGAGATATTCTTTGTCGGATAGTTTGCGAAGAACTCGCGCATCTCCTTCTCGTAGAAGCGGCCTGTCTGCCAAATAACCTGCACAGGGGCCTCGCCACCGAGAGTTACGATCCACGACTTCATCATATTGTTCAAGGTGCGTGTGCCGAGTGAACCACCCACAACCAAAATCGTAGGCAAGCCCTCCTTTAAGCCGTAGTGAGCAAAGGCCGCCTCGCGATCGATATTGCCCTTACCAAAGGCGCTGCGCAAAGGGTTACCCGTCATCACAATCTTCGACTTATCGAAGAAACGCTCCATGCCGTCGTATGCCACACATACGCTCTTGGCACGACCACCGACAATCTTATTCACCAAACCTGCATACGAGTTCTGCTCCTGAATTACGGTCGGAACACCCATACACTGCGCTACAAAGACAATCGGTGCGCTGGCATAACCACCAAAGCCCGCAACAACATCGGGCTTAAACTCCTTGATGATGCGACGAGCCTGATTAAGGCTGCGCAACAAGTAGTATGGCAAGGCAAAGTTCTTCAAGGTAAAGCGACGCTGCAAGCCCACAATGTTCAGGCCCTTGATATTGTAGCCCAAGTTTGGGATCAACGACATCTCCATCTTGCCCTCTGCACCCACAAAGAGGATCTCGACATCCTCGCCAAAGCGTTTTTTCAACGCCTCGGCCACCGACACTGCCGGATAAATATGACCTCCGGTACCTCCGCCGGATAGAATTATTCTCTTCATTTTTTCGCTGTTTTTCGACAACACTCCTAATGAACTACAAATTTAGGGATTATTCCGATAACTACAAAAGAAAAGCGCAGTGAAATTATAAATTTCACCACGCTAATTTAAGGTTTAAGTTATTCGACTATTTCAAAGCCTCGTTGAGCAATACCGCCAAGCGGAAACCTGCTCGAGTCATCATGTCGTAATTCATATACTCCATCTCGTTGAAGTAACGAAGTGTAATAACCGAATCAGGATACATAATCGACAACTGCTCTGCAGCTCTTGAGCCATTGTCTGCAGCCCAATCCGCAAGCGTACCCTTTGTAAACTCTGCAAACTTATTGCCATGACACAACTCCATATCCTCAGCCAACAAATCGGCATGGAATACACCTTGGCGAGCACTCAAATTATACCACACTTTCGACCACTGGAAGGTCTTAAATTCTGTCGGTTTATAGTCGCTTAATTGGCGGCGGAATGCGAAATCCGACTGAGAGTGTGCAATACTCTCGATGCGGATATTCGAGAAGTTATGAATATCGCAGATCAGATTTATCACATAACGGAGTGCCTTTTTTACCTCTGCGTTAGAGTGCGACTTGTGAGCGCGCAACACATTTAATGACTTCTCGATAACAGCTAATGCATCGTCACCC
>JAFZDR010000188.1 GCA_017561105.1 Alistipes sp.
ACCTTCGAGCCACATCCACGCATCACTCTCGGTAATGACGATGGGTTGCGATTACTCTCGACATTCGAGGAGAAGTGCCGTTTGTTGGAGAGGGTGGGTGTCGATTATGTTGTTGTCATACCTTTCGACGAGGCCTTTAGCCGCCTTTCGCGTGAGGAGTTTACCGATGATTACCTCATTGGCAAACTCGGTATCAAGCAACTTGTCGTAGGCTACAATCACCACTTCGGACACAATAAGGAGGGCGACCACTCATTCCTGCAGCAACATGGAGCGTTGCAGGTTGTGCAGGTGGCACAATATACCGACAATGGCGGTAAAATCAGCTCTACCGTAATACGCAAGGCTATGGCCGATGGCGATATGGCACTTGCGCGACAGCTCCTCGGCCACTCATATCCGGTGATAGGTGTAGCAGATGACAAAGGCGTAGTTTTAGTCGATAAATACAAGTTACTCCCTGCAGATGGCCGTTATCCCTGCACCATAAATGGCACTCTGAGCGAGTGCGAGGTGCGCGATGGCGTATTGGTACAGCGAGAGTATGTTTCACAGAAAATAGATATTTTGTTATGATTACCTACGATGCAAAAATTAGGGTAAACTATAAAGATACCGATCAAATGGGTATTGTTCACCACTCGAACTACATCGTCTATTACGAGATGGCACGAGTTGAGGCGTTGCGAGAGTGGGGTATGCCATACTCCGAGATGGAGAAGAACGGAATAATCTCTCCGATATTGGAAGTCGGCTCAAAGTATATCTTCCCTGCATATTTCGACGAGGTGCTGACCGTGCGCGTTATTATCGAGGAGATGCCGATGGTGCGCCTGAAGGTTCGCTACGAGTTGTATAACGAGGAGGGTAAATTGATAAATACGGGCCACACATGGCTCGGTTTTCTCGATGGCGAAACACGCCGTCCTTGCCGTGCACCACAATCGTTAATTGACGGCCTGAAACAGGTAGGACTAACCGAATAGAGAAATCCCCCAAAAGATATGATGAAGGAACGCGACTCAAATTTTGAGTTGTTGCGCATTGTCGCGATGATGTTGGTGATGCTTGTGCATGCCAACTACTATTCGCTTGGCGATGTTACGCGAAGCGAGATTATGGCAGCACCCTGGACGGGTTTTGTGCGAGTATTCTGCGAGCAGTTGTGTATTGTGAGTGTAAATCTGTTTGTGCTGCTTTCGGGCTGGTTTGGCATTCGTCCTACACTCAAGAAGTTCACTGCGCTTATCTTCCAGATACTATTTATTGGCTTAATATCGGTCGAGGCGTGCCGATACTTTGGAGTAGAAGTGTCGTCGAGGTCGCTCAGCGATATGCTCTACCTCGGTGCAAGCTATTGGTTTGTACCTTCATATCTTATACTCTTCTGTATTGCGCCGGTGCTTAATAGCTATTGTGAACACGCCGCAAAACGCGAGTTCGCTGCGCTGCTTGTTGGCTATTTTGTACTGGAGGCCCTTTTCGGATGGCTCACCTACGACTATGGAAACTTTATGAAGGGCTACTCGGCACTATCGTTTATAGGCCTCTACCTTTTGGCGCAGTATGTTCGTCGTTATGGTGACTCGTTGCGAGCGATGAAGTGGTGGCAGCATTTGCTATTCTACCTCCTCTTTACTGCAATTCCGGCTACAATATCGTATGTCGGACTCTACCTCAAGAATAAGTCGTATGGTGCAACCAGCTATAGCTCGCTCCTTGTGATTGCAGCATCACTCTTCTTGGTGCTTATGTTCTCGAAGTTCAGCTTCAAGAGTAAGATTGTAAATTGGGTGTCATCATCAGCCTTTGCAATCTACCTTCTTCATCAGGCTCCAGGCGTATCCGATTTGTATCGAACTATGTTTGCCGAGGCCTACGAGTCGATGCACGGAGGTCTATTCTTCCTATTTGTACTTGGCGCAGTTGCCGCTATTGGTCTTGCTGCAATAGTGCTCGACAAGTTGCGACTTCTCGCCTGGAACGGAGTTCTAAGAGTGAAACAACTCGTTGTCAAATAAAAAAAAGCTGTGCAACTTTATTGGTTGCACAGCTTTTTTTGTTACTCCTTTGCTCCAATCAGCGAGATTGATCGCTGGATAAAGTCTGAAAGATTTTTGCCCTTCAACATTCCGTTCGAGAGGAGTGCGAGGTCGATAATCTGACGGACAAGAGCATTCTCCTTGCCAATCTCTTTGAGGCGCAGGTTGCGCTCGTCGCGGAGTGTCAGAATCTTCTTCGACAGCTCCTCACGCAAATCCTTCTCCTCGGTGGTGAGCTCCTCATCCTTCTTGCCCTTGGTCATCTCCTCGAAGCGGTTCTCCTCGGCAACAGCTGCATCAATCTTCTTGGTGATGCTCTTCAACTTGTCGCCGTAAGCCTTCTCTACGCTCTCCAAAATGTCGATTACGATAGGGTGATTGCCGTTTACTGCGATTGTGAAGTTGTCAGGCATCTGACCGTAGAATTGGCTCATCTGTCCGCCCGACATCTTAGCCATATCCTTCATTCGGCGCATAAACTCGTTCTGTGTAATAACGATTGGCGCGTCATCTGCAGCCATAGCCTCGAACGAGATGTTGTAGCGGATATCGTCATCGGTTGGCAACTGGCTCTCGAATACAGGACGCATAATATCCTGCTGAGCCTCGCTCAACGAGATTTTATGCTCCTCCTTCTTGCGAATAAGGTGGTCGATGATGTCGCTATCCACGCGCACAAAGCGAACATTCTCATTCTTCTGCTCGTACCAATTGATGTAGTGGCTGTCGAGCTGGCCGTTCATCTCCAATACATCGTAACCCTTAGCCTTTGCCGACTGGAGGAACGAGTGCTTGCCTACGATATCGTCGGTGTAGAGAATGATAAGCTTGTCATCCTTGTCTGTCTGCAAATCCTTAACGGCTGCGGTGTACTCCTCGGCAGTGAAATACTTGCCTTCGGTGTTCTTCCAGAGCATGCAGCTTGAAGCGGTTTTCTCGGCAAACTTCTCATCGGTAAGAATGCCGTACTGAATGAAGATCTTCAG
>JAFZDR010000189.1 GCA_017561105.1 Alistipes sp.
ACTGTCCTGTACACATTAACTTCCCTGCAGCAATCCACCCAAGCCAAAAGAATATGCAGATACACAATAACGGCAAGCCTATAAGCTATCACGGTTTTTGGGACACCTCGCTCGGTCATGACGGACGCCAGCAGAAATGGCCATACGAGAAGATTTCGGCAGCAATAGATGTATTGTCGGAGGAGCAGATTAAGGAGATTCAGAAGGGTACCCTCGAGGAGTGGGGTCGAGAGATTGTCGAGATGGGACACCTCGCTCGTCAGATTCTCCCTCAGGGCTCGAATGTAAACGAGTTAACAAAGGAGCAGAAGGAGGAGATATTCAAGCTCACATCTAAGGCTGTGTTGCTTGGAGGATATCGCCTTGCCCACATTTTGAATACAATTTTTGCAGAATAACAATTAGATACGATTGAATATATGAAGAAGATTTTTCTTGTTTTAGCTCTAATACTGACCACTTCGGTAGCTCTTGCATGGCATAATAACTGCCACGAGGGCATTGTAATTCTTGCAGTCGAGCACCTCAATCCAAAGGCTAAGGCCGAGGTAGAGAAGTATCTCGGCAACAGCTATGGCGACGATATTAAGTATCTCTACAAGTTGGAGAAGGCAAACAAGGCAAAGCATACCGATGAGATTCATTACCTTCACCTTGCAAAGAACTTCAAGCCAAATGCGAAGAAGAAGGATCAGAACGATGCCTATATTGCAATAAACAAACAGTTGGCAATTATCAAGGCTCACAACAACCACTCGGCAGAGGAGGTTACCACAGCGTTGCGTACGCTTATCAACCTTATGTGTGACATTCACGACCTTGCACATATCCGCATCAAGGGCTATCCTCACTCAAACGAGGATTTCACCTACAAGGTACCGAAATCGGAGATGGGAAAGGGTGCCAAGAAGACCTCAAATGCTAAGTGGTCCACAAGCTGGACCCGCTTTGGAAACTATCCTGCAGGTTTCTCGGGAGCTTTCAGAGCCTACGATATGAAGATCTGCCTGGATAACCGCTTCGAGGAGTTCACAAAGGGTAATTTGCTCAACTGGATTGCCGATAATGGCTCTATCGCTGCATCTTACCTCTCGATATGTTATCCGGATGAGATTGTTCCATACATGGTACACAAGAAGATGGAGGATGTAAACTACGACATGATGATTAAGGCAGGTTGTCGTTTGTCGGTACTCTTGAACGAGGCATTCAAATAGTAACAATAATATAATGATATAATGAAGAGATTAGTTTTGACATTCGCACTCTTGGCTGCTACAGCTACAGCCTTGGCGTGTACCAACTTTATCGTAACCAAGGGCGCATCGACCGATGGCTCGGTAATGGTTACCTACGCAGCCGATTCGCACCAACTCTACGGCGCTTTGTACAAGCACAACGGAGGCAAGCAGAAGTCTAAGACACTTGCAGTAAACGAATGGGATACAGGCCGTTACATTGGTCCTATCGAGCAGATTGCAACGACCTACTCAACCGTTGGCAACATGAACGAGCACTCGCTCATCATTACCGAGACAACCTATGGTGGTCGCCACGAGTTGGAGGACCCGAAGGGTGGTATCGACTACGGCTCATTGATCTACATCACTTTGCAGCGTGCCAAGACCGCTCGCGAGGCTATCGATGTGATTGTAAACCTTGCAAACACCTACGGCTACGCCTCTTCGGGCGAGTCTTTCTCGATTGCCGACAAGAACGAGGCGTGGATTATGGAGCTTATCGGCAAGGGCTCAAAGCTCGACGATAAGGGCAATAACACTCGCAAGGGTATCGTGTGGGTAGCTCGTCGTATTCCTGACGGATATGTTTCGGGACACGCAAATCAGGCCCGTATCACCACATTCCCGTTGAACGACAAGGAGAACTGCCTCTACGCAAGCGATGTAATCTCATTCGCTCGCGAGATGGGCTACTTCAACGGCAAGGAGGAGGAGTTCTCGTTCTGCGATGCGTATGCTCCGCTCGATTTCGGTGGTTTGCGTGGCTGTGAGGCTCGCGTTTGGGCATTCTTCCGCACCGTAGCCGAGGGCATGGATCAGTACACCGACTACGCCATGGGACACAACCCTTCGAACCGTATGCCTTTGTGGGTTAAGCCTTCACAGAAGGTGTCGCCAAAGCAGGTTTTCGATGCTATGCGTGACCACTACGAGGGTACTCCGATGGATATGACTACCGATATCGGTGCAGGTGGCAGCGGTTGCCCATACCGTTGGCGTCCGATGTACTTCAAGGTTGATGGTGTAGAGTATTGCAACGAGCGTGCTACTGCAACACAGCAGACAGGCTTCTGGCTCTGCGGTCAGGCTCGCGAGGGCAAGACAGGTATCCTCTGGTTTGGTACCGACGATGCCGCAACATCGCCTTTGACACCAATCTACTGCAACACTACCGAGGTGCCTTGGTGCTTGGACGAGAAGAACGGCTCGATGTTGCACTACTCACCAACTTCTATGTTCTGGGTTACAAACCGCATTGCGCAGCTCGCATACTTGCGCTACGATGTTGTGGGCAAGCGCGTACGCCAGGAGGTTGACAAGTGGGAGAACGATAAGCTTGCCGAGGTTGAGAAGTTCGACGCAAAGCTCGCAGGCTTGTCGGCAAAGAAGGCACAGAAATTGCAGACTACATACTCGACAGTTACCGCTCAGAACCTCTTCGAGAAGTGGGATTCGCTCGACAAATACCTGCTCGTCAAGTATATCGACGGCAATGTAAAGGCCGAGAATGAGAAGGGCTTTATCGACAATGGCAATGGTTGCAACATCCCTTATAAGATTGAGCAGCCCGGCTATTCGGAGAAGTGGAAGCGTGCCGTTGCAGCAGACAATGGCGAAGTATTGAAGGTTGTAAACTTCTAATTCAACCACAATGAAGAAGTCTATCATATTATTGTGCGCGATATTGGCATGCAGCACATCGTTTGCACAGTCAAAACTTGTATTTCCACGCTCGCAAGCCGAGGACAAGAACGGCTATATGAGCGAGGCTTATTGGAAGCTGTGGAATCCGGAGGAGCAGGCTCGTATCGATGCCGATATCGAGAAGTATCGCAAGGCCGACGGAGAGTTGGTGCTCGAAAACATCGGTCGCAAGCGCGATGTAAAGATTGAGCAGGTGTCGCACGAGTTCTATTTTGGTGCCCACATCTTCAACTTCAACCAGTTGGGTAAGACCGAGTACAACGAGCGTTACAAGCGCTCTTACGGCGAGTTGTTCAACTCGGCAACCGTACCATTCTATTGGCGTCACCTCGAGTGGGAGCGCGGAAAGCCACGCTTCGAGACTGCCGAGCGCGATACGGAGGAGTGGTGGAATAACTGCAAGGATCCGCAGGTGCAGTGGCATTGGCGTCGTCCTTCGACCGACCAGATTGTCGACTTCTGCGAGAGCAAGGGTGTGCGTATGCACGGCCACGTACTCGTTTGGGGAACA
>JAFZDR010000190.1 GCA_017561105.1 Alistipes sp.
CCACCTATTGAGGTAACACTGTTCGGAATTGTCATCGTTTTCAAGGATGTACAATCGGAGAATGCACCACCACCAATCTCTACAACACCATCTGGAATCGTAATTCGGGTTATATCTTTACAGCCGGTGAATACATTTGGGCCGATCACAGTTACCCCGCTCGGAATATCATATTCTGTTACTCCCACACGGGCAAAGGCGTGCAATTTGCCATCTATTATCAAACAGCGCTTATCAGCCGATGCCCATTTACCGCGGAATTCGGTCAAGCTGGGGCAACCATAGAATACGCTATTGGACATTTCTGTTATACCATTTCCAATTTCCACAACGCTCAAGTTGTCACAATTAGAGAAAGCGCTCGATTCAACTTCACGAACATTATCAGGGATAGTTAATGTTATCAGGCTGTCGCAATTGTTGAATGCCAACCAATGTATAGTATCAATATCCGACGGTATGACCAAATCTGTTACCAATTGTCCGTTAAGGTATAGATTTCTAGCATAATCGAGCGGATTTGAGCCCCAATTATTAAGGAAGAAGATCTTACACCATGCCGACAAATCCGAAATATAAACACCCTCCAAAGAGCTACATAAAAACGCATGTGATCCTATCTCGCGAATAGATGTCGGCAAAGTTACAGTTGTAATACCGCTTCCGGAGAAAGCCTCATCTCCGATAGTGGTTGGAGGTGCCGCAAAAGCAATATAACCCTCGCCACTCTCGCTATCATAGACATGCTCTGTTATCGCTGTATCAAAAGGTGTAGCACCACGAAGAGTGATAGCAGAAGTCGAACCTTTTGGCAGTGTATAATACAAGACATCATCGCGAATCTGTGTTACAACAAGCTCTACAGACTCGGTCGGCCACTCATTGAGAGTTATCTTTATAGTTGCCGTACGCTTTGGCTCGGTGGTATTCTTCGACACCGAGAAGTTGATTGTCCTATCGTTCGGCGTTCCACTCGAATTGGTCAAAGTCAACCAATCGGCATCGCAAGTAGCACTCCAATCAGCTCCCGCGCCCAAAGACATAGAATGGTCACCTGCAGAAGCGCCAAGCTGAACACTCTCTTGCGCTAAAGAGAGATGCGGAATAGCATCCTGGTTTATGTAGATAAAAGCGGACTTGCCCGAGTTGTTCGTAGCACTAACTTTGAGCACAACCTGGCGTCGATGGTCTCTATTATCATCCAGCTTAAATTTGAGATAGGTTGTTGTCGCGCTTGACGACATCACAACATCACACTTTGGAGTCTCAACAGTTACCCAATCTGAGCCAAGATTGCCCGAAGATGAGGTAATTGAGCACTTCCACGAGAGATTGGTTCGGATTGCCACGGTGTACGACTTGGCGTACTCATCAGCTTCCAAAACAACCTCGTTGTATTTATTAACGGTGTAATCATTGCCGGATAACACATCCCACACATAGGTCATAGCCTCCTGTGTTATTGTCGCCACAGGCAACTTACTCTGACCGCTTTGGATAGATATGGTTGCAGAACGAGAGGAGTTATTAGGATTTGTCGATACATTAACCCAAACTTCCTCGACATTTTCGCCACCTTCGCCATTTGATTTATCCAAGGTAACCCATGACTTATCGACAGATATCTTATAATTAGGAAGATTTGTCTTTATAAGTAAGTATTTTCCGCCTCCATCTGCCGAAAATTGCAATACATTCGTCTCTGCTCTTGCCTCGCCCTTAGACTGAGTAACCTTGATGGTTTGAGAATACTTCGCACCAAAATAGCCATCTACGACCATTACGGTTATAGTACCGCTTCGCTCAAATATCGTTTCATTCTCAGGAATGGTTATATGCCAAGCTGCATCACTATCTTGCCTGATATTGATCCACTCCACATCAGCTGTAGCAGAGTATTTATAGCTCGGACTATATGATCCAAAGAGCAACCATTTATCGGTAACACTATCACCCTGGGCTTCGATCTTATCAAACGGTAAGACAAACGGTGGATCAACTACCTCCTCGTATTCGGTACAACCCGAGAAGGCGAGTGCAACCGCACAAAGTGTTACATATATATATTTATATATCATCTTCATCGTATCAGCATATTAGAAAGTGAAACCAAGGGTTAGCTTAATACCATACATCAGCTTTTGTTGATACTTGACGGAGGTTACACTATACTCTGTCATGAAAGGTTTCTGCTCAATATTGAAACCGGCAGAGAGGTAGAAGCTCGATTTCTTATTCATTCTGAAATCGACACCGAGCTGCGGAGTTGCAAAGAAACCACTTGTACCATAGACCACACTGTTTTGGAAAGGCATCTCCAGTCTGCGCTTAGACGATAGGCGATAACCTGCCGACAAGGCAAAGAACGGTGAACAACGACGATCCACAAAGTTTGCTCTAAAATAGGCAAACACAGGCACATTCAACAGATTTAAATGAAGGTATTCTCCTCCATTGTTCGTCACCTCATTTGTGGCATTTCCGCCTACGAGTTCGCTTTCGTTACGGCCATCATCGCCATCAATAGATACGCCTGTACCAAGACCGATATATACCTGATTGTTAATCTGATAACCGCCGATATAGTGTACATTATACGACGGCATCAGGTTGAAATCGATAGCAAATGCAGCCTCGACATACGAACGATAGCCTTTCAATTTTGCCTCCTTCCACGGCTCGGCCTTAGCCTCACGCGCCTCGAGTTTCATCTGTTTCGCAGCGGCAACCTTTTCTGCAGCAATGCGCTTTGCTTCAGCTTCACGGGCATTATCCACCTCGGCTAATCGTGCAGTTTCGGCTGCAGTCTGCTGTGCAAGGCGGTTCTGCTCGGCCATAGCAAGGCGCTCACGCTCGGCCTTCTCGGCGGCAGCCCTCTCGGCAGCCAGGCGTTTCTCCTCCTCAAGGCGTTTTTTCTCCTCGGCTATACGAGCCTTCTCCGCAGCAGCTTTCTCGGCGGCTATACGCTTCTCCTCGGCTATGCGGGCCTTCTCCTCGGCAGCAAGGCGGGCAGCCTCGGCCTTCTCGGCAGCGGCCTTCTCGGCAGCAATGCGTTTCTCCTCCTCAAGGCGTTTTTTCTCCTCGGCAGCTATTCGCGCAGCCTCGGCCTTCTCCGCAGCAGCCTTCTCGGCAGCAATGCGTCGTTCCTCAGCCAAACGGGCCTCCTCCTCAGCCTTGGCCTTAGCTTCAGCCTCAAGACGGGCAGCCTCCTCGGCCTTTGCCTTATTCTCGAGATACTTCTTATCCACTGCAAGCTTAAAGACGAGGTACGAACCATCGACCTCGGCCTGAGCAGAGATAAATCCCTCCATCGAAGCTTCGATAAACTTGGTATATGGCGAAACCATCATCTCAAAAGTTCCGTCATTTGCCGATATGGCAGTACCCTGCGAGCCTACAGCAGTGAGCGTTACGCCCGGCATAGGTACACCTTGTGCATTGAATACCACACCGCGCACAGGTCTGGTTGCCTGGGCTGCAACCATAAATGGCAGCATGCCGCAGAGCAAAAGAAATATTATTCTCTTCATCTATAGTTTACCTATTTTATAAATTTCAACCCGCCAAGAAGCGATGGAGCACTCTGCTGTGCACCCGACTGAGCCTTAGACTCGTTCTTTGCCGAGCTCTTTGCCAACTCGCGCAAGTATTCGTCACCCGGGCTGCGGAAATTGATATACTTTGCAGGGTAACCGCTCACGGTGATAGACTCGACTGCACCCTCTGCAGTGTACTTAACCTGCTGCTCGAGAGCAACCAATACATCGGCATTACCATTTGCGATAAGAGCCTCGCGAACTGCGGTATTTACAACATTATCGAATCCGCCGTTCACTACAGTCTGGCTTGGCAGGAAGAAGTAGGTAATCTTGTTAGGCGACACCTCGAGATCGGCCAATACGGCAACTGTAGGCTGAACAATCTGCATCTTGCTATGTGTAGATGTGTTGGTGAGTTTAGCCATTGTGGCAGGTGCAGTTACAGAACAGCTTGCAAACATTGCAGCAACGATAATAAATAAAGACTTTTTCATAGTGATATAATTTTTTAATTGTTTTGTTCGGGATACATTTTCACTCTACAAATATACAAAATTATTGTTAAAACGATATATTTTTCAGCTTTTTTTGTTGCGCGATGCGACTTTTTCACTATCTTCGTGGTATCAAACTTCAAAACCACAAATGAAAAAAATTCTTATCGTTGGTGCAGGTGGTCAGATTGGCTCGGAGCTCGTGCCATACCTGCGTAATATCTACGGAGCAGAAAATGTTATAGCAACCGATGTTCGCGAGTGCAAGGGATTGGCTGAAGAGGGCCCGTTCGAGGTGCTCGATGCACTCAACCCCACAAGCATGGCTTCGGCCGTAGCGCGACACGGCATCGACACCATCTTCAACCTCGTTGCCATACTCTCGGCAGTTGGTGAGCGCAACCCTCAGATGGCGTGGAATATCAACATGAATGCCCTGTTCAACTCGTTGGAGGTGGCTCGTCAGCACCACTGCGCAGTCTTCACTCCGTCGTCAATCGGAGCTTTTGGTCCTACCTCGCCAAAGGATATGACTCCGCAGGACACCATTATGCAGCCGACAACCATCTATGGTATCTGCAAGGTTACGGGCGAGTTGCTCTCTAACTACTACACCAAGAAGTATGGCATCGACACCCGCTCAATCCGCTTCCCTGGTATCATTTCAAGCAAGACCCTTCCGGGCGGTGGTACTACCGACTACGCAGTAGAGATCTACTACGAAGCTATTCGCAATGGTCGCTACACTTGTGCTGTTCCAGAGAATGCCTATATGGACATGATCTATATGCCGGATGCTTTGCGCTCGATTGTGGAGCTTATGGAGGCCGATCCTGCAAAGCTCAAGCACCGCAACTCGTTCAATGTTGCATCGATGAGCTTCACCCCTGAAATTCTCGCTGCCGAGATTCGCAAGCGTATGCCTTCGTTCGAGATGGACTACAACATCGACCCTGTAAAGGCTGCCATTGCCGACAGCTGGCCAAATCAACTCGACGACACTTGCGCTCGCGAGGAGTGGGGCTGGAAACCGGAGTGGAATATCTCTTCGATGACCGACGATATGCTCGCAGCTATCGCCAAGAAGTTGGAGGCAGAGAAGGAATAATATAGAACCTCTACAAAACAAGAATAGGACCCGAAATTTCGAGTCCTATTCTTTTATATATCAGATTCTCTACTCTGCCGACTTAGCGAGTGGTGAAGCCTGAGTATAGACGCGAGCGGCAAGCTCCTTATCGAGCTGATACATGCCGTACTTGTCGTTCTCGACAGCCTCTGATGCAAAGATCATATCGCGAGCATTCTCCTCCTCCTCGATCTGCTCATCGATAAACCATACGAGCATATTCGACGATGCAAAGTCACGATCCTCATGCGCAATAGCAGCAAGATTGTTGATAAGGCCTGTAACCACCTTCTCGTGCTTGAGGGTGTGGCGGAACATCTCCTGCACCGACTCCCACTCAGTCTGCACCTCGGCGATAGGCTTCAGCTCGACCTTAGCATCGCGCGAATTGAGGTAGTTAGCCAAAATTCGAGCATGATCCTGCTCCTCGAGCCACTGCACATAGAACCAATTTGCTACACCCTTGTAGCCCTTAGTCTCGGCATCCATCGACATTGAGAGGTAGAGGTATGCTGACCATAACTCAGCGTTAATCTGCTCGTTAATTGCCTTGTGTAATCTTTCGCTTAACATAGTTGTATAGTTTTAAAGTTTATAATTTCTGTTTGCTACTGCAAATATAATACATCTTTTCACACTTGTCAAATTGATATTTTTTATAGCAACATAAACCAAACTTATACAACCATGTAGTGATTAGTTCAATTTAAAGTTTGTTGTGCCGCGCTGCTCCATTTCGGCCTTAGCTACCATATCGCTCTGCACCTGCACCATCTTGATAATATCGGTAATATCATCTAAGCCTCGCTGCGCTGTTCCTATAGGCATACGGCACTGCAACTCCAACTCGGCAAGGCGCTCACGCACAGCATCCAAGCCTTCGGAGATAGCGATATAGACACAATCGACCTCGGTATATTCTGCAAAGAAGAGTGTCATAAGCGTCGCCTTTGCAGCCGAAGGGACATGGCGCACCTCGATATTATCGCGAGCTACACCGCACATTACGAGCGACTGTACAGCCTCGAACTCGTGCTTGCCATCCTCCAAGGCGATAATGCCCACCTTTATATCTGAAATCGAAATCATACTTATACTTTTATACGATTTTAAGAGATAAGGGCAGCTTTGCAGCCACCCTTATATTATTAAATATGTCTGCAAATACTACAAACCGAGCATCTTCTCAGCTTCGCGAGCCTCAGCCGAAGTTGGATACTTCTCGCTGACAGCCTTGTAGCAAGCCTTTGCAGCCTCAACCTCACCTGCAGCAGTGAGTGCAAGACCCTGCTTGTAGAGGTAGAGAGGAGTTGTATAGTTGTTCTCCGATGCAGCAACAGCCTTCTTGAAGAACTTAGCAGCCTTAGCATAGTCGCCCTGCTCAACTGCTACATCACCCTGCAAACCGAGGTTCTGAGCATTTACAACCTCTGCAGCGAGGCCACGAACAGCCTTATACTTTGCAAGGTACTCGGCAGCCTTCTCCAAATCACCGAGGTGGAGGTAGCAGATGCCTGCATAGTGCTTTGCGATGTTACCAACCTTGGTCGAACCGTACTGATCAACTACAGCGAGGAAACCTGCAGCGCTCTCGTCACCATTGAGTGCGAGATCGTAGTTTGGAGTCTCACCTGCGAAGTTATCCTGAGCAGCAGCGATAAGCTCTGCAGCAGCAGCCTCGTTCTTATCCATTACCAAATACTTGTAGGCGTAACCGCCTGCAACGAGGAGCAAAAGAGCAACAATAGCAACGATTACCTTCTTGCCGTTCTCCTCAAAAAATTTCTCGGTCTTGCTGACTGCCTCTGCAACAACAACCTCTTCCTGATTCTGAATCTTCTTTGACATAGTTCTATTTTTTTAGTTTATAATTCTCTATTTTCGGCATAGCGCCTCTTTCCAAATGACAAAAATACACTTTTTTACGCAATAAACCACAAAATTTGAAAAAATTTTTGTCGTACCACCAATTATTAGTACCTTCGCAGTAGAAAAATAGAGCAAAATGAACCTTTCACGACTCTCAATACTCAATTTCAAGAACCTCACGCAAGAGGAGATTCTGCTCGACAAGGGCTTCAACTGCTTTGTCGGCGATAATGGCACCTGCAAGACCAACATCATCGACGCGGTATATTATCTCTCGATGTGCAAGTCGTCGTTGGCGATGACCGATTCGCAGTGCGTACGCCACGGCGAGAAGTTCTTTGTATTGGAGGGCGACTACCGCACCGACAGCGACCGCCACGAAAAGGTTGTATGCACCTATCAGCGCGGTGCGGCAAAGGTTGTAAAGCGCAACGACAAGGTCTACGAGCGTCTGGCCGACCACATCGGACTTATTCCAGTAGTTATCGTATCACCAGCCGACTCATCGCTTATTAGTGACTCGGCAGATGAGCGCCGTCGCTACATAAATAGTTTTATCTCGCAGTTGGACAAGAGCTACCTCGATGCTGCGATGCGCTACAATACCGCACTCGCAAATCGCAACAGTTACCTCAAAATAGGTGCCGACGAGGAGATGCTCCGCATCTACGATGCGCAGATGGCACCTTTGGCTGCGGCAATCCACAAATCGCGATTGGAGATTATAGAGTTGCTCTACCCTCTCGTTTGCGAATACTATCGCGCACTCTCGGACGACCACGAGCAGGTGGAGTTGGAGTATCGCTCGGAGTTGAACAATGCCCCACTCGAGGAGTTGTTGCAGGCTTCGCGCGAGAAGGACCGCATAATGGGCTTTACCAACTGCGGAGTTCACCGCGATGACCTTCGCTTTTCGATTGCAGGCTATGCACTCCGTAAATATGGCTCGCAGGGTCAGCAGAAGTCATTCCTCATTGCACTCAAACTTGCTCAATACCGCGTCATCGCCCAGGCCTGTGGCGAAAAGCCGATACTACTGCTCGACGACTTGTTCGATAAGCTTGACGAGAGTCGTGTTTCGCGCCTTATCGAGCTGGTTAAGGGCGACGAGTTCGGTCAGGTGATTATCACCGACTGCAACGGCGAGCGCATGGGCAACATCCTTGCAAAGGCGGAGTGTAGCTACAAATTGTTCAATGTAACCTACGGAGAGGTTGTAAAGGAGTAGGCGTATGAAACGAACCAAGGCACAACCCATAGGCGTTTTGCTCGATAATCTCTTCAAGAGCCCCGATGTAGCACGCAAAATTGCTGAGGGATCACTCCCCCACATTTGGCGCGAGGTTACGGGTGAGGTTGTGGCGGCCAGCACACGCCAGGTGCGTTTTGTGCGTGGCACACTATATATTCATGTTGCATCGAGCATTCTGCGCAACGAGTTGATGATGCAGCGCGAAGCGTTGGTTCGCTCAATCAACAAAAAACTCGAAATGGAGCTTGTCAAGAGTGTCGTTGTGCAGTAGGTTCAACTCTTGGAGCAATTTTTGAGTTCTTTTTCGATATCGAATTAAAAAGTTTTTTATATTTGCAACGCGAAAATCGCATAGTCAAATGCTTTTTACCGACATCATATATGGTCCTGTTCATTCGCGCCGATTGGGTATCTCTCTCGGTGTGAATTTGTTGCCGCTTCACTCAAAGTTGTGCAACTTCGACTGCATCTATTGCGAATGTGGGTGGAATGCAGACAATCGCACCGAAAAACCGAGCTTTCACAAGCGTGAAGATATCCGCACCGCACTTGAGAGTGCCCTCTCGAAGATGCAGGTGGAGGGACAACTCCCCGATGTGATAACATTTGCGGGCAATGGCGAGCCGACAATACACCCCGAGTTCGAGGCTATTATCGACGACACAATCGCCCTGCGCGATAAGTTTGCGCCAAGTGCGAAGGTTTCGGTATTGAGCAATGCCACACAGCTCCACCGCGAGGGCGTTGTTCGTGCGCTACACAAGGTGGATAATCCTATTCTGAAGCTCGACTCGGCGATAGACACAACGGCACATCTTATAAACAAGCCTTGCGGCAACTACTCGGTAGAGCATATCATCGAACAGCTCTCGGCCTTTGGCAAAGAGTTTGTGTTGCAGACAATGTTTTTGCGAGGTGAACACAATGGCGACCATATCGACAATACTACCGAAAGCGAAATTATGGCTTGGTTAGCCGTAGTGGAGCATCTCCGACCGCGCAGTGTAATGGTCTATTCGATAGATCGCGCCACACCTTGCAAGACTTTGCAGAAGGTCGGGCGCGAAGAGTTGGATAAGATAGCCGAGCAAGTGCGAGCCCTTGGCATTGAGTGTTCTGCGGTATAATTTCAAACAAGTTGATTTTTCGCCGCAAACGATTAAAAGGTGAATAATTAACTTTCGAAATGTACAATATAGAACCATACCTCCTGATCCCTTTTGTGGTAATGTTGCTCTCCATAGCAATTATGCCGCTTATAGCTCCGCGTGCTTGGAGTCATAACATCAACAAACTGCTTTTCGTACTTATCATATCCATACCTACAGCAATAATGCTGTCGCGTGCAGGTTTGAGCGAGAATCTAAAGCATCAGATGCTCTACGACTATATACCGTTTATAGCGCTGTTAGCTGCGCTGTATGTGGTTACGGGAGGTATTCATATTCACTACTCCACCACCCCGACACCTGTTGTAAATGCCGCCATTATGTTTATCGGCTACGGCTTGGCATCGGTGGTTGGCACTACGGGAGCCGCAATGTTGCTTATTCGACCTCTGCTCGAGATAAATCGCGACCGCCAATATAAGATTCACACCATACTCTTCTTTATCGCTATGGTGGCAAACTGCGGCGGTGTACTTACTCCGCTGGGCGATCCGCCGTTGTTCCTGCTCTATCTGCGCGGAGCCGAGTTCTCGTGGTTCCAGACTCTCTTCCCACAGTGGGCATTTGTCGGTTCGATACTCCTCGCCGCTTATCTTGTGATTGATACCTATATATGGAAGCGCAAGGAGGTTATCGGCGTGCGTCCTCGCTCGGAGAATGAGGAGGATGAGCCAATCAAGATCTCATTCTCGGGTGCTATCAACCTATTTTTCCTCTCGGCAATACTGCTTTCGGTGGCATTTATAAACCCTGCCGAAATCCCTGCCATGGAGGCTGAGGATGCGCCGTGGTATATGCGTTTCTTGCGCGAGGTTGTGCTGTTTACAATCCTCCTCTGCTCGGTTATTACAACAGGTAAAAGAGTGCGCAAGTTGAACCACTTCTCGTGGGAGCCTATCATCGAGGTTGCTATACTCTTTATCGGTATCTTCGTAACAATGACTCCGGCACTGCTCTACCTCAACGAGAATGCATCATCACTCGGCATTACCGAGCCTATGCAGTTCTTCTTTGCATCGGGTGTACTCAGCTCATTCCTCGATAATGCGCCAACAGCCGTAGCGTTCCACACTGTAGCAAAGGGTCTTCCTATTGCAGAGGGTACCCCGCTTATGGCCGATGTACCGATACCAATGCTTACAGCCATTGCCCTCGGTTCGGTACTCTTTGGAGCTATGACCTACATCGGTAACGGCCCTAACTTTATGGTTAAGGCTGTAGCCGAAAACGAAGGCGTACGCATGCCGTCATTCTTCGGTTATATCTTTAAATTTTCGTTGATTATACTGCTGCCGACCTACATCCTGATGGCATTAGTATTCTTTTAGAATAGATGTTCGATAAGTATTTTGGCGCCGATCAATACGAGCACGACACCGCCCGTTAGTTCGGCGCCATATTTATATCGGTAACCAAATATATTGCCAAGTCGCAAACCGAATGCCGAGAAGGCTCCGGTTGTTACACCGATAAGCAGTACCGACGACCAGATATCGACCTTAAGGAAGGCAAGCGACACACCCACAGCAAGAGCGTCGATACTTGTGGCAACAGCCAACAAAAGCATTGTTTTAAAGGCGAAATCGCCACTCGCAGACTCATCCTCATCATCTCCGCCCGTAACGGTATCGTAAATCATTTTACCGCCTATTATTGCAAGCAGAGCAAAGGCTATCCAGTGGTCGCAGCTCTCTACTATAGGGGCAAACTTAACTCCTATAAAATAGCCTATCAGCGGCATCAACGCCTGAAAACCGCCAAACCACAACACTACCGATGCATAGTGTGCTACGCGCAATCGCGGAGCTGCCAATCCCTTTGCTATCGACACAGCAAAGGCATCCATCGAAACGCCTATAGCCAGAAGTATCAGATCAAGAATTGACATACCTATATCGACTCTATGTTGGTTTTATATACACGGTAGATATGCATCACCTTGCAGACATAGGCAATAGTCTCGGCACTACCGTTGAAACCACCCGCAGTAACGACCTCATGCTCGGCATACTCGGGCTCAGCAAGCAGTGCCAGGTGGTCTGCAACCTCATTCCACTTGTCGGGATTACCCTCATAGAAGCGGGTCAAGCGTCTTGCATCGGCAATACGCGAATAGCCCGCATTGTAGCAGGCAAGGATAAGCTTCAATCGCTCATCCTTGTCGAAAGTTTGTGGAAGATCCAGCATCTCGTTATTCTCGTGAAGGAGTTTTGCCGCCACCTCCGTACAGATGCGGGCATCAAAGAGTTGTTCTCTGTCGTAGCCCATATTCTTTGCCACGAGTGGCATAATCTGCATCAGTCCCACAGCACCGGCACTCGACACTGCGTCGAAACGGAACTCGGACTCTGCTCGAGCAATGGCCGACAGGAGCAACCAATCGATGCCATACTCGGCACCGACCTCTTGAAACATCTTATCGTATTGGGATATCAGATACTCCTCGATAGGCTCCGCATTAGCGGCGCGCGCTCCCCACTTCAAAGTTCTGCTCGTTGACACTATCGACAGCGCACTCGATATCGCAACAAAGAGCAGCGGAACAATGAATATATCAACTACTTTACGCCACATAGAGGTGCTGTGTTTAATCATAGAATGTCCACGAGATACCAATCTTGAACATACCCGGATTGAGCGGGTATCTCGCCACTGCGAAGTATTCGTTATTACCGAAGAGGTTGCAGTTCCAGTGCTGATACTTCAACAAGATTCGCATTCTCTTCCACTTTGCCGAAACAAAGGCATCGAGGTATGGATAGTTACCAATCTCTGTTTCATTCTGGTTGTAGAATACCGACAAGGCAGGATTGTATCCCTGAGCATAGTATCGTGTATTGAAACGACCATCGACACCCACCTGCACACGCAAGACATCGCGCTTAACCCAGAACTCGTAGTAGTATGAGAGGAATGTCGAGACAAGAGGCAACGGCACCACATGTCGATTCGAGGTTAGCTGTACCAACACTCGGTGGTTAAGATGGAGTCCCTTGATAGTAAAATCCTTCTGAGCATAGATGCTTGTAACGCTCACAACGCCATCGTGCTGTGCCGGTTTACAATCGGCGCCGTAGTAGATCTTATTGCGCAGAATGCTCTGCCAGAAGCTCACCTCAATACCGTGATCAGGCACTGTAAAGAGCACATTAAATCGGGTTTCACCCTCCTTCTTGAAGTTGTTACTCCAGCGGTAATGGTTCGACACCCAATTATTCTGCCAATAGCCAGGCGAAGTCATCGACTCGGAGAATGATCCCGAGAGCGTGATAGGCTTCTTCTTTATGTAGGCACTCAGCGATGCTCGCGCATTGATCTCATAATCGCCTCCACGATAGCCCGAAGGGTATATCTTGAAGTTTGCACCCCAATCGGCATACTTGCGAATCTTACCCTGCGCACCCACATAGGTAAACCATGAGGTCAGATTCTCCCGCTGTTGCTTACCCGAGAGGTAATCCTTTGGTTGGAACTGCGAATAGGTGTGTACATCGACTCCAACACCGCCGTCGATAGTTCCGACAACGCCATTTCGATCCCAAGGCTGCGCCTGAAGGAATATGCGGTTTGTGATTATGCGCTCATAGGTAGAGTCGCGGCTCTTAAGCGGATCCTGGAACCAATCCTTGTAGTAGGTATCCTTACGCGAAGAGAACGAGCCGTTAGGATTGCGCGAATAGCGCTCATCCTTGTACTCGTAATACTTATCGGAATAGACCTTACTCCACGCATTGTACTCGAAGGTGTGGCCGAGATAGATAGCCGGAAGATCGGCCATCGAAAAGTCACGCTCGGTCATTCTTACGAACGGAATACCGATAGACTGCTTAACGAAGAAGGAGTTGTTTGTATAGACATTCTTCGCCTCGGCACCTGCCAGACGCATCGGAATACCCGAAGGCATCTCGAATACGGTATCCGTAATCGCCCAATCGCCAACTACACCACCACTCTCCTGCTGCTCGATTCTGTTGCGAGTGTAACCCGCATGCACCGAGTAGCGGCGACCTGTGTGAGCAAATGTTGCCGCAAGGTTATTATCCTTCACTCGCGATACATCGTACTTACTGCGCGAACCTCGCGAACGGTAGTTGATAGAGAACGAAGTCGAAGGGTTGATATTCTGCGACGCCATAATCTCGAAGTGCTCCTCG
>JAFZDR010000191.1 GCA_017561105.1 Alistipes sp.
CCTTAGTTAGCGTGGTGTAGTGCTTATTCACAAAGGTACGCCACATCTCGAGGCGTTGCGCCTGCTCCTCTTTCGATACCAGGAACTGCGAAACTCCGCGATAGCTCGATACTGTACCCTCCTCTACAAGTTGTTCTATATGAGGAACTACCGCACTATTCTCGCATAGTGCCTGCTCGAAATTCTCGCCCGAGGCGAGAACATATACACTGCGCATATTCGAGTCGCTCTTGGCAAGAATAGATTGGAAATAGGCCATATCTGCTCGCTGCTCACTGCTCATATAGTTGCTATTTGCCAAATTGGCATCGAACTCCGACTTTGTGCTATAGAAGGCGAGAATAATACTTATCACAACAACTCCCGCAACTGCCACACGGCTTCGCTCGAGCGATATGGAGGCTATTCTATTCAGCAACTTGTTATTATGCTCCTGCTCTCTCTTCTCGCTCTTCTTCAAGAGGTGTGGCAGATAGACCAACACAAAGACAATGGTTCCGACAAGGAGCAACGATGCGAAGATACCCAAATCACGCAGTGCAACCGACTGCAGCGGCACAAGCGTCAGAAAGGCTCCTACGGTTGTTATATTTCCGATAACCAGAGGGAGGAAAATATCCTTTATTGCATCGCGAACAGATGGGGTTTCGCCCATATGCACAACAAGGTGCAGCGGGTAGTTCACCGCAATTCCGAGTATTACGCTCGAGATACCTATAACGATAATCGACACCTCGCCACCCACAAGTGAGATTGCGCCAAGCGAGAAGAGCCAACCCCAACCGATAGAGAGGAATATCAAAAGAAGATTTCGGATAGAACTTATCGAATATATCACAAGCAGCGTGATAAGCACAACCGAGAGCGATATTGCCAGGATACTATCCTTCTTTATGCGTGATGCGTTGCCGACCGCGATTTCGGGACCACCCACTATATGTGCCGTAACTGTCGGATGCTCCGCATGCATCACCTCGATAGCCCCATTCAGCAACTTTACTAACTTGGAGTTATACTCGGTTTCGCTATTGCCAAATGGAGAGTTCATCATGGCTACAGCTCGGCTCATATCGGGAGTGAAGATGTATCCGTCGTACATCTCGAAGTTCATCTGCTGATTTGAGCTTTGCAGGCTTGACAACACAGGCGAGAAGAGCGCCAACGGATCCTTCATTATATTACGTGTCATCATTCCGCCCGACGGGAACATCAACATCTCGATGTTGCGTTGCATCTGCTGCGACACATACTCCTCATTCGATAGACACGCCTCCATGCGCTCATAATCCTTTGGAGTGAGGAAATATGGGATATTATCGTAGACAAACTCACCAACCTCCATTATGCGCTCCATATCGAACTGAGCCGTAAGATCGGCACACCACCCCTCCTTATCGTTACTGCGCACCTCGCTCAAGAAACGCTCGATGGCATCGATTGTGGCGTCGGCATCGCCCGAAGTGTTAAAGAGGATATAAAGACGGTTTGCACCCGAGATATTCTGATATACGGAGAAGGCCTCCTGCTCGGAGTTCTCCAATGGAAGGAAGTCCGAGATATCCTCGCTGAAACGGACCTGAGATATAGCGAGCACCATCGCCAGCAACAACACAACTAACGAGCCCCACATCATCTTGGTGTGGGTTGCAAAGTAGTCGTATATCTTAAATATCCATCTCATCGTGCAACGAATATATTTTTGCTATCTACGGCATTTGCGTATATACCGAGCATTATCTCGCGAATCTCCTCGCGGTCGTACTCCTCAGGCAGGGTCGATTCGCATCGCTCGAGGTGCTCCACAAATCGTAATTTCTCCTCCGCGCTATACTCCGACGCATACGCATCGGTGCCACTCAACATGTCGTGTGCGATATAGTTATTCGGCCACAAGCGGTATGCGCTGCAGATTCTGCTATCGACAAGCACAGCCACCGCTACATTAAACTTCTGCGAAGGGTACTCGGCAAACTGCGCCAACTCCTCGGCAGTGATAGGTTGCGAGAACTCGAAGTGTACTCGTCCCTTATGCGAGGTAATACCCGAAAGGATGCTCTTCAAATCCTCGTCTGCACTCTTTTGGTATGGACCACGGCGGGTTGCATATATCTCGCAAGCCTTCTGAATATCGCAAGGCTCCCACTCGTACGACACCGTAACCGGCAATATATTCAACTCTGCAATCGAGCGCACCTTATCATCCTGGCAGCTCATTCTAAACATATTTATGACACCACGATCGGTTCTATCCAGACCATCCTTCGTGCGACCATTTCTCTGGGCAATCCACACCGACTCATTCTGCTCGACCAATGTGTGGCGGATATACTTCGAAAGGTGCTCCGATGCGTAATAGAACTTTCTAAGATCGCTACTCGGACGCTCCACGCGAAACATCTTATTCGATCTGCCGATATCGACAACTATCTCGCTGGTCATAAGATTTGCACCGAATGTAATCTGCGAGGTCGGCACATCGTTCTTTATCATGATATTCTGCAACAATGCAGCATCGAGCATAATATCGCGATGGTTAGCCACAAAGAGGTAGGCCTTATTGCGATCGATAACATCGAAGCCGCCATAGCTAAAGTGCGATATCGTCTTCTCGGTAATTCTGTCGTTCACTCTCTGCATAATCTGAGTTTGGAACTCATAGACCGACTTCAACGACAATAACTTCTCGCACAACGCTGCCACGGGCTCCTCGGGGAAGAGATAGCTCGCTATAATTGCAAATAGCGGATTATTTGCAATACGGCACATCGACGCGGGAAGTTCCGAATCGTAATATGGGCGAATATCATCAAATTCGTTACGCATTGCTATCGAGTTGATTTATCTTATCCAATACATAGTTCTTACCGAGGATAACCTCGCTTGTGTTTATGGCGGTCAAAGGCACTCCGCAGAAGCCGTGAACATTGCAATTCTGGCCTGTGAGCAACAAATTCTTAACCTTTGTTACGATAGGCACCTGCGACAACATAATGTTGTTGCAATCCTTCGAGTAACCACACATAGCACCCTCCTTTACGGCGTAGTAGTCGCGTATGGTGAGAGGTGATGCGGTGTTTATCTTGTCGATATAGCTGCGGAAGTCGGGATAGAGCTCCTCCATGCGGGAGATCAGCTCCTCGACGCACTGCAGCTTCCACTCCTCGTACTCTTTGCCTCGGCGACCAACACTTGTATCCTCCCACTGCTTAACCTTGTCCCACGACATTGGGGCAGTGATAATCATCTTGTTTGAGAACTCGCCCTGATCAATATCCGGAGGAGTCATATAGAGAAATCCCAACGGCCAGGTCCAATTCTCCTTGCCGAAGTTCCATATTTCGTCGTATCGGCTCATGTAGTATACCGAGTGGTTGATATATCGGAATGTATTCGGCTTCAGCTTGATATTGAGCGTAAATGCCGAATAGGAGTTAGGAATATCGTTCAAACGATTGGTGTAGGCCTTCGGGAGTGGCGAGTTGTCGCCAAAGAGTTTTACGAGCGTACAAGGGTGTATTGCCGAGATGTAGTAATCGGCCGAGAATACCCTTTTCTTGCGTGTAATAACACTTGTAATGAGCTTATCCTCCGAGGTAATCTGCTCCACACCATCATTCGTAATGACCTCTCCGCCATTCTCGACGATACAATCGCGCAGAGCCTCTGCAAAGAGGTAGCTGCCACCCGCAAAACGACTTGGACCATTTATATAGAGTGCGCATATGAGCGCGTGGATATAGGCCGGAGTCATATTCTCGCGACCTGCATAGAGCGGATTCATATATGCCAATACGGCGGCGAGTTTTTCGTCGGTGATATATTTTGCAATAAACTCGTTTGCAGCCATCATAAACTCCTCGGAGTGAATTGCAATATAGTCGTCGGACGGACGCAGGTAGAAGAGGTCCAACTCATCTACAATAGCATATATGGCATCGACATATCGTTTCAGGTTCTCGCGCTGATCGGCAAACGACTCTGCCAACTTCTCGACAAAGGCCTCCTTGCCCTGCGAGATAGTGTACGACTTTTTATCCTCGGCAAAGTAGAGCGTATCGATAACATCGCTGTCCACATCTTTGATGTGGATTTTGTCGGTTATGCCCAGATAGTTGCATATACGACGGATATTTCCGCCAGGCTGCATACCTCCGATAACATGCATTCCGGTATCGAACACCTCACCAAAGCGGATAAAGCTCTGCAAGCCTCCACCTATGGTAGCATTCTTCTCGATTACAGTAACCTTCACGCCCTCTTTTGCGAGAATGGCACCTGTAAAAAGACCACCTAAGCCACCACCTATAATAACTGCACTCTTAGCCATATCTATCTGCTTATCTCATTTATCTGCTTGTATATCTCCTCTGCCGACACCAACTCGCTACAAACGACTATCGTGCCCACTATCACACCCATTATTCCGTGCGAATTGACATTCTGTCCCGCAAGTAGCAAGTTCGGCACTTTTGTGCGGTACGGCACTCGTCCGCCCGCTCCAAGATTTACATCCTTTGCCACTCCGTACATCGAGCCCTCCTCGGTACCCGTATAATCCAGGTAGGTGAGCGGTGTAGATGTGAAGTAGCAATCTATCGTCGCACGCAATCCCGGCTGATGTTTCTCGACCTCATCGATAAGTCGCTCCGCATATTCGCGCTTGAACGACTCGTACTCCTCGCCTCGACGGCCAATCTTTCCACCCTTCCACTTCAGCACATCCTCCATCTTCATGTACGAAATCAGCACACCACTCTTGGCGTATGCCGGCGACTGCTCGCTACACATATGCATGTAGAGAAACCCCTTCGGCCAGCTCTCTGCAGTGTAGTTCTCGCAGTTCCAAGGCGTTTCGGCCGCATAACCATAATAGTTGGTATTCATATACGGCATTGCACCCTCCTTGAACTTAAGATAGACGGTAAAGCACGATGCCGTTTGCGGTATATTGCTGATACGCGAGCGGAATGCAGGGCGAATAAGCTTTGTATCGAGCATCTCCAGCAGACGATTTGGATGTATGGTGCTGATTACATAATCGGCACTATGGAACACCTCGTCGGCAGTTATCACGCCCGTAGCCTTTGTATCGTCGCAGCACACCTTTACCACGCGCTTAGAGGCCAACACCTCACCGCCCATTTGGCGTATGCTCTTGGTAAGCGATGATGATATAACATCGCTTCCGCCAACTATACGGAATGCACTGTTGTTGTAGAAATCCATAATATATGCATGCTGCGAGAATGGGGTTTTTCCATACTCGGCAGCATAGAGAGGCAGATCACCCACCAGCGCATTTTTCAGCAGTTCATCGGTAAAGAGCGAGTCCAAAACCGCATTTATGGAGAGGGTCTGATACTCGGTATCGACTATCACATCGCGCTTATTCGAGGTGAGCGAATTGAGTGTCGAAGACTCTGCTATCTGATTGATGATATCGATATATTTCGCCAGCGCATCTTTCTGCTTTGGGAAGTAGTCGGAAAATCGCTCCATAAAGGCTTCGCGACCATTCGGGAAGAGGAACTTGTTACCCGCCAACGAAACGGTGTTGTATCCGTTGGTATCGAGTGGGCTCAGCGCCATATCCTTATCAAGGCCAAAGTAGCGCAGGATATGTCCCATTGTTTGATCTGGCTCGGCCGATCCCACAAAGTGCATACCCGTTTCGAACTTCGCACCTCGACGATAGAAGCACTGCAGGCAGCCGCCAATCTGCGCACCCTGCTCGAGAATGGTAACATCATAACCACTCTTTTGCAGTATATAACCGCAAGTCAGACCTCCGAGGCCCGATCCTATAACAACTACCTTTTTAGACATTCTGCTCTATACGATTTGCGAGTTCGACATAGTGTTCCTTGTAATATTTGCGCATATACGAGGCCTGCTCCTTCAATGTTTCGCCATAGCTTCGGAGCTCCGACGGCGAGATGCGCTTGCCAATCTCCAGGTGCATAGGCCATTTTCTCAGATAGCGTCCATGCTTTGGCAGGGCTTTGCCCGATCCGTATATAATGAGTGGCAAAATATCGATATTAAGCTCTTGTGCCATATGGAAAGCACCCTTATGGAAACGACCTATCGAGCAATCCTTCGAGCGAGTGCCCTCGGGATATACAGCGATGCTGTAGCCTCGTTCTACGAGCGACTTAAGTTGTGGCAGAATGGCCTCCACGCCCGCAGATACAGGCAGGAACTCGGCACTGCGAATTGTGTAGCGATAGACCGGATTGTTCCACACCCAATCGGCCGTGAGAATTATCATCTTCGGTGTCTGCATCAACATAGGCATCAAATCGAGGTGCGACTGATGGTTGCAGATGATAACTGCCGGAGTATCGAACTTCTCGTTATGCGGATTACCCTGTGAATATGGCACTCCCGGGATCTTATGATAGCATGTAATAAAGCGCGCAACAAAGCTGAGCATTCGATGCAAATTGTATCGCTTCTTCTCGGTTATCTTACCTATAAGCAGGTAGATATGCACAAGCGGCGTCATTATCAGCATCGAGAAGACCAGGAAGATCAACATCGCGTAGATTGTACGCAACAGAGTCAGCACACCTCTGATTATAGCCAACGGATAGCCATATATAACCGCCAAGAGGCACAATACCATATTAAGCACTGTTATACGCGCAAAATCCTTTGTAGGGCGGAAGTGCGACACACGCTCACTGCGTGGCGGATAGAATACATTGACAGGCTCCGAAACGAGTTTTACGCCATGCCACGATGCAAAGACCATAAGCTCCAACTCCGCCTCGTAGCGCGAGGTCAAGAGCGACAATCCGCGCAACTTCTTGAGCGGATAGAGTCGATATCCGGTCTGAGTATCCTTGAGATGTGTGAGGGTCTGAACCGCAAACCAGAAGTTGCTGAATGCATTGGCAAACTTACTGCCCTTGCTACGCTCGGCACTCTCTAAGTTCTTTCTTTCGCCAACGATAAGTGCTCCCGGATGCTCCTGATTTGCACGGAGCAGAACGGGAATGTCTTCGGGATAGTGCTGTGCATCGCCGTCAAGAGTTATGGCATAGGCAAAGCCCTTTTCGAGGGCATACTCGAAGCCCGCCTTCAGAGCGGCACCCTTACCCGAGTTTTTCGGCAACTCAACGATGGTTGGCACCTCTTCGAGAGCCTTGAGTAGTTCGATAGTATTATCGGTACAACCGTCGCACACCACGATAACATCCGAGCACTGCTCCTGCGCACGCCTTACAACATCGGCAATCGTTCCCGCATTGTTATATGTGGGAATAATGACACAAATGGCTCTTGCTCGTAATGTCTTCTGTTGTTCCGTCATTGGGCTATCTACATATTTTATTTGCTGCACACAATCGACAACTTGGCAAAGGTAACCTCCTCGGTTGCAACCTCAACCTGGCACTTCACGCCACCCTCATCGATGGTTACCTTCTGGAAGATATAGTTGATTGTCGTATTCTCGTTAGGCGAGATTACGCGCAAGAACTTTACACTCTTTACGCACTCTATATTGAGCTGGCAATCGCAAAGCTTCTCCAAAAGCTCGTGCGCAATCTGCATAATGCAGACACCCGGCGTAATAGGCTCGCCAGGGAAGTGCGCTTTATATATAAAGTGTTCCGGGTCCAACTCGATGGTGTATGAGTGTCTGCCCTCGGCGACATCCTCCGAAACAATGGTGTACAAACTGTCAAGTAACTTCATCTATTTTGGTTTTATTCGGTTTATTCCTCTACAATCGGTGTAAATCGATATCGTATATTGAGCGATGCATCCTCATAGGTCAGTGGCTCACTCTTCGGCTGTTCGAGCAGTGTAGGCGTAATCTTGCGAAGATTTCGCTTCAACACGCCCTTTATAACAGGGCGGTTCATCGCCTTCATTATGCTGAGTATCTTCACCCTACCCTTCTCGGCATCGTATCGATAGGTCAGTGCCGACACACCGAACTCGTTTATTATCGAAGCGGTAGTAACAGCCTTCTCGCTACTCATTATGCAGACTCCGCTTATATGAGCCTGACGGAAATCGACATACACGCTATATCGCCTATTGCAACTCTCCGTAACCGCACTCTGCGCCGACAACGACACAGTGCCTATACAGATTGCCATTATGAGCAACAATGCGCGTTTCATAACTTCTACTGCAAGTTGAAGAGGGTGCTGTTAATCGCACGGTTTATCTTCACATTCTCGAGTTCGATGATTGTGCAGTCGCCCGACTTCTCGTGCATCTCCATTCTCTTTACACCCAAGCTCTCGGCATCAAAGAGCAACACAAGCTTTGTCCACATCTGCTTCATCTCTCGCTTTATCGGGATAAGGGTTGCGGTATAGCCACCCTTGGTCGAAGCCATCGAGATCTCGAATGTAGTGTTATCCTTGAGCATATCGCCCATTATACTGTTCATCATCAGACGCGAGATATCCTTGAATATCTTGTTCTGATTTACATCTATGACATCTGCACGAGAGCTATTCTTCAACAGAATCTGATTTTGATTCATAATGAAGATGTAGCTGTATGGCGTAACATACTCCCAGCGCAACTTATCGGGTTGCGAGTAGTACATCTTTCCGCGCGATACTAAGCGGTTATCGAGAATTTTCAGATGCTTGGTCTGCACAAAATCGCACTCCAAGGTGGTAATTTTAGCGCTTGCCGCACTTATCTGCTCGATAATCTGAGTATCGTTCTGCGCCATAGCCACACACGACAGCAACGACGCAATCAGTATAAATAGAGTTCTCATCATCGTGCAATTAGATAACATCCGAGCATTATGAGCAGCACGCCCAACCACTTCAAGGTATTTATCGGCTCGTTGAAAAATACCATAGCCGCAATCATACCGAAGACATAGCTCAACGACACAAGCGGGTATGCCATGCTGAACGGATAGTTTTTAATTATGTGGAACCACAAAATACTACCCGCACCATAGCACAATCCGCACGCTGCGAATTGCCAATTCACAAATACCGAACGCCAAAATTCGACACTCATCGAGAATGGCAACATTCTACCAAGGCCAAACTTGAGTAGTACCTGTCCGCCCGCGAGCAACATGCTCTGCACTATAGCCAATAGCAGTAGTTTCATAATCCTATTATTCTCTTACCAGCACGATACTTCGCGCATACAAATCCTGCGGGACAGCTCGACCTGCACGCTCGGCAAACTCCGAGAATGAAGGGGTCGATTCGTCATACAAGCCGACTAACACGCTCTCGACCTTGCCCGTAGCGATCAATCGCTTGGCATCGCGCATAGCCCACTCCAACGACTCGTCACCCTGTGAGTAGGTGGTGTTGTAGCCGTGGCACTTCGCGCGTATGGCGATTGCCGAACTGAGGGTATTGTGGGTACTCTGCATAAAGAGCGTAGGCTTGAGCAACTCCTCGCCATTGGCAATCATATCGTTCAAGAACTGCATACTCGTTTCGAGCATTCCGCGTGCTGTTGCCGTAACAATTGCATCGGGGCACGATATTCCCGCCTCCTGCATAGCCTTCAGCGAGGTGAGGTGTGCCGCCTTCATCAACTTACCCATACGACGGCTCTCCATTGGCGATACAAACTCGCGCAACTGAGCCAAATCGTCAACAGATGTAATCTCGACATCGGCTACAACCTTCACTCCGTACTCTACCTCGCTATCGCACTTGCTGCGAAGCGGCTCCTTACTGATAACCATCGAAGAGTCGTTGCCACCAAAACCGAAAGAGTTACATATCACATTGTGCAGATCGGCACTACTATTTCCAAGGGTCGGAGTGATAGCACCCTCCTCCTGGTTTGCCCAGCAGAGATTTGCCGGGGTAAAGCCATTCTGCATTGCCAATACACAGATTACGGTTTCGATAGATCCCGAAGCCGAAGTTGTGTGTCCGGTAAATGACTTGGTACTCGACACCTCAGGCATATTCTCGCCAAAAACGCGCTTCAACGATGCGCTCTCCGAGATATCGTTGTTTGGTGTACCCGTACCATGAGCATTCACATACTGAATATCCGACGGTGTGAGCCCTGCCATATCTATGGCATCCATCATAGCCAAATAGGCACCTTCACCATCGTCCGACGAAGCGGTCTGATGGAAGGCGTCGCAACGGTTGCCGTAGCCCGATACATAGGATAAGCCCTCGACATCGCGCTGCAACACCACGAATGCTGCGCCCTCACCGAGGTTAAGGCCTGCACGCGTAGCGTCGAACGGATGGCACTGCGCCTTATCGAGAATCATCAGTGTATTGAAGCCGTTGAGGTGGAAAAGGCTGAGAGCCTCCGATCCTCCTGCAATGACAATATCAACCTCATCGCGCTTAAGCATCTCCGAGCCGAGAATTATAGAGTTCAAGGCCGAAGAGCAGGCTGTAGAGATGGTACAAATCTCAGCATCTGCCACACCCGCAAACTCGGCAATCTCTCTGGTGCTGTTACCGCAATCGTTGCTCTGTGGCAAGCGCAACAGCGCATCGTCCACCTTCATCTGCTCGTAATACTGCTCGGTCAAATCCATACCGCCAACCGTAGTTCCCGAGATGAGAGCCACACGCTTACCCGAGAGATTGGTCAGACCCGCATGCTCCAACGCCTGGCGCACAGCTATCGCACCCATAAGCGATGTTCTGCTCATCGGCTCCGACGAAGTGATACCGAGCATCTGTTTCATCTCCTCGTTCGAGAGCTGCACCTCGCCTACCGGCAGATGCGTATGCTTCGAAGGCAGATACTTCATCGCCCTGATACCCGTCTTGCCGCTACGCAGCGAGTCAAGCACCGACGAAGCGTCATTGCCTATCGAACAGATGATACCAAGACCTGTTATTGAGATGATTGGAGTCATTATTTGGTTCTATTCTTCGAGATATACTCGGCAATAGTGTTGATATTCTTGAATATACCCTTACCCTCGGCAGGATTAGCCAGCTTAATGCCGTAGAAACGATCCAAGATTACGATAATCTCCAACGCATCTATCGAATCCAAGCCAAGGCC
>JAFZDR010000192.1 GCA_017561105.1 Alistipes sp.
ATCTTTGATGAAAATCTTCTTTGAGAACTTCTCGTTGTGGAGTGTTGCCCAAGTCGAAGCCTCCTCCTCGGTTACATACTTGGTGTTGTAGAGCATACCCGTTGTACCCCACATATAACCTACGGCGTAGTCGTTGGCATTCTTGCCATAGCCGTCAATTTTGTTGAAGCGCTCGATGATGTAAGGCGATATATTCTGCAGATAGTTAGGAATTTTGCCGAACTCCTTGTCTATAGGCAGAAGCATGTCGTTGCGCAACATTCTTTCGATGATATACTCCGACGGACAAACCACATCGAAATCCTCCTTGCCCTTCTCGATCTTGGCAAGCATAATCTCGTTGATATCAAAGAGCTGATAGATAATCTCCACCTCTTCGCCGGTCTGCTCCTTGTACCATACCTTAAAATCGTCGAGTACCGACTCGTCGATATAGTCTGCCCAGTTGTAAATCTTGAGTGTGTGGGCACGATCTGCTGCCATAGCCGTGGTGGCCAGGCAGAGAAGAGAGAGTATTAGGGTTAGAACTTTCTTCATAGTAGATTACATTGCTTGTTTGCGCTTGGCGTTACGCTTAGCTCGCACATTTATGATGATGAGCAGGAGCAATACCACGACGAAAATAATGGTCGAAAGAGGTCGCAACTCAGGTGTAAGACCACCTTTTCGTGCATCGGCATAGATATATGTCGAGAGGGTTTCGAGTCCCTCATTACCCTTTGTAAAGAGTGTTACCGCGAAGTCGTCAATCGAAAGGGTAAAGGCGAGAATAAAGCCCGACACCATACCCGGACGAATCTCTGGGATGATAATCTTGCGAAGTGCCTGGAATGGCGTTGCGCCCAAATCCAACGCTGCCTCGTAGATGTTCGGATTCATCTGCTGCAGACGCGGCATAATACTCAATACTACATAAGGCGTACAGAATGCGATGTGCGACAACACAACGGTTGTATAGCCCTGCGAGATGCCCAAGCTGACAAAGAGCAAGAACAACGAGATACCTGTGATGATATCAGGATTGAGCATCGGGATGTCGTTTAAGAAGTTGATAACCTGCTTCTTGCGGCCCTTCATATTGAAGATTCCGATGGCTGCCACCGATCCCAAAGCTGTAGATGCGGTTGCGGCAATCAGAGCGATTGTCAAGGTGTTTTTGATAGCCTCCATCAACGAGTGGTGAGCACCGCCGCTAAAGAGCGAGGTGTAGAGCTCGGTCGAGAAACCGGTCCAGTTACCCAAAACCTTCGACTCGGTGAACGAGAAGATGGCGATGATGATAATTGGTGCATAGAGCAACGCCAAGAGCAACCAGAGGTAAAGCTGTGCAAAAAATCTCTTCATATCCTTCTCCCCTATTTAGATTAAGCTCTCGCTGTCCGACTGCTCCTCACCATCCGAGAAGAGCGATGTTATGCCGATGATTACCAGCATAATAAGCGACAACGCTGCGCCATAGTTCCACATTCCGTTATTTATATTCTCCTGAATGGTTGTACCGAACAACTTCACATTGTTCATTGTGAGCAACTCAGCGATTGCGAAGGTCGAGATTGTAGGCATAAACACCATCATAATACCCGACATTACACCCGGCATCGAGAGCGGAATGGTAACCTTGCGGAATACCTCCGACGGCTTAGCTCCCAAGTCCTCGGCTGCCTCAATCAACGAGTGATCCATCTTCTGCAGAGTGTTGTAGATAGGATAGATCATAAACGGCAGGAAGTTGTAAACCATACCGAAGATAAGAGCGCCCTCACCCAACGGGAACTTCAAGAAGTCGAATAATGCCACGGTAGCGAGTGTTCGCACCAAGATGTTTATCCACATCGGAAGGATAAACAGCACTACGGTAACCTCCGAGCGATTGAGCTTGCGATTGCTCAAAATCCAAGCTGCAGGATAGCCGAGCAAGATGCACAAAATAGTGGTTATGAGTGCAATACCTATCGAGTAGATAAATGTATTTACGGCTTCGGGCTGTTCTACGAACTTAACGAAATTCTCGAGCGAGAAGCTACCCTCTCCATTCTGGAAGGCATAGACCAAAATCAACACCAATGGCAACGCTACGAACATAGCGAGGAATATGGCGTATGGAATGGCCCAATTTGCTCGTTTATTAAATATATTTGCCAAAAATTTCATCCTTGGTAGAGTGTCTTAAACTCGTTTTGAAATATAGATATCGCGCTTGTCGATAGAGATACCCACCACATCGAAGTTGTCCCATATATCGTTGGTATCCACATAGATAAAGTCGCCATCCTCTGTCTTTACGGTGAGGTGGTAGTGGTCGCCCTTGTAGAGAATGAAGTGTACCGATCCGATCAACTTTCCATCCTCCTTGTAGTCGTGCAACTCCACACGGTTAAATGCTACACGCACCGATACATTGTCGCCCTCCTGCAAACCCTGCTCCTTGCACTCGAACTCTGTGCCGAGGATCTCTACGGTTGTAGGCGATGTCATAACACCCTGGAAGGTGTTGCATGTGCGCTCCTTGCGCATAACATGAATATCCGACGGCTTGATGAACATTCCTACCTTTGTTCCCTCCTCGAAGGCGTTGTAGTCCTGAATCATAAGCTCGAAGCCATTGTCGGTCTCGACAAACATCTCGTAGTGTACACCCTTGAAGATGCAAGACTTAACCACTCCGGTAAAGTCTGCATTCTCCACATTACCCACGATGTAGATATCCTCCGGACGAATTACAACATCAACGGCTGTATTCTCGCCAAAGCCTGCATCAACGCACTCGAACTTGTGACCGATAAACTCAACCTCCTTATCCTTTATCATTGTGCCATTGAGGATGTTACTCTCGCCGATAAAGTCTGCTACGAACGAGTTTACAGGCTC
>JAFZDR010000193.1 GCA_017561105.1 Alistipes sp.
CATATAATTCGCGCAGCCTCCTCGCGATACTCGGCATGCAGAGAGAAGTGGGTGCTGCAAATGTAGTAGTTCTCCAACTCTACGACCAGCAAAACGCGCTGTTCATCGCTGCAAGGGAGTGGTACGCGGTAGTGCGACAGCGGCTTCTCCTTGGTGAGTACGCCTACGCCATATTTACCTCCGCCATAGTTGATTGCAGCGCCGAAAGTCTGGTACATACCTGTAGCATCACCGATAATTTTAAGTATATTCTTCGGGTTGCGGGTTGTCACGCTATCGACCTCCTGCACAGCCACAACATCCACCTTTGCGCGATTTACCGCATCGATAATGCGCTGAAAATCTTGCACATTGTCGGTACCCTTGCAGTTGCGGATATTGTAGCTCATGGCACGGGTGCGGAAAATTCGCGACTGATCGACACCCTGCATTGGCGGTAATATTCCAACCGGAAGCTCCACGATATCCAAATTGCTATCGTAATTCAAGACAATACGCCTGTTTTTGCCCGAGCTAAAGATGATATCTTCGGTCAGCGTTTGCGACTTGGAGCAGAGCTTTTCGCCCTCCGAAGTTCGGAGTGTAATATCAAATGATATTGTTGCATCCAATTTTGCAACAAACGGAGCTACAGCCACATAGAACGATGCCTGAGAGAGCGGAGATAGGTTTTCGCCACCCACGACCTGCAGCGTTGCAGTGTTAAAGACTTTGCCCTGAACGGGAGTGCAGATGATATTCTCAGCATCGCGGAAATCTACACCGAACGAGCCTATAAGATTGGCACCCGAAACGGCAAAAGAGATCTGCTTTACCGCAACCTCTTTGTCGGAGTTATTCTTGACAACCAGCTCCACCATCGAGGCCACATTCTTAACGGCAATCGACGGAGTATCCTCGGCCGAAACGCCCTTTGCTACACCCACAAGCGGCATATACTCGCCCGCCATATGAGCAGAGCTATTGTTGCCCGCCTGCACCTGGCAAGAGTCGAACAGAGAGCCAATTACATAGGTTGCACCCTCGCCACTTGGCGAAATAAGAGCCGAGTTATAAGGGTAAGATGCGAACCAATCGTAAAGGGTTGCCGACATAAGAGCTCCATCGGCATTAAGCGTTCCCTTAAAGCTGCTTTGCGCCCCATCTTTAAGCGTAAATGCGCCGTCGTTAATGTAGTTGTCACCTCCCACAGCCAGGTGGAAGACATTTATCTTGTCGCCCTCGCTCCACAAAGTATAGAGGTTGTCATTCGCAGTGCGCGATGAGGAGTTTGCATACAACTCCATTTCGCTTCCGCCGCTCTTCGCAACCTCCGAAACTCCACCTTCCGGAGCAACGCAACAGACCATTCCAAGCAATACAGCAAGGCTCAAAAACGAGCGCAAACTCTTTATTTTCATAGTGTAGTATATCTTCATATTCAGATACAAAGATAACTATTTTTATGCGCTATTCAATAAAAACGACAAATTTGTGTATCTTTGCAAAGTAATTTAACCGTCTTAGATATGAAACGAATACTATTTTTGACTCTTTCGCTCTGCTTGACAGCAGCTGTTACAGTAGCAAAACCAAATAAGAAGGCTCTTATAGGAAAGTCGCTTCCTGCTTGGAGCGAGGGCTATCTCGACATCCACACCATCAGTTCGGGTCGTGGCGAGTGCTTGTTGATTGTTATGCCCGACGGAACATCTATGGTAATAGATGCCGGCGAGTTGGTCTATAAGAGCAAGCCTTCGAAGAAGAGCCAGTTCGGAATGGCAAAGCCGCGTCCAAACAACGATGTGCGCCCCGTACAGGTATATGTTGATTACATCCGCAACTTTATGCCATACAAGGATGCTATCGACTACTACCACCTCTCGCACTTCCACATGGACCACATGGGACAGATTCTCAAGCGCTACAAGAGCGATGAGAATGGCGGTTATATAAAGACCGGTCCAACCGAGCTTTTCCACCACATTCCGTTCCGCGAGGCAAACGATCGCGCATATCCTGACTACGAGAAGTGGACCGCACAGGCTACAAGCGTTAAGTTGCTGGAGAACTATCGCAAGTTCCTCGACTACCACATCGCAAAGGGCGATTTGAAGGCTACAAAGTTCGAGCTTGGCGCTACAAATCAGTTCGCATTGCGCCACAAGCCAAACGCATATCCAAACTTCAAGATCGAGAATATCTGCGTAAATGGTATGGTTTGGGATAAGTTCCAGAACAAGACAATCAATGTATATAACGGTCGCACCATTCGCGAGAATGCATCATCGTGCGGTTTCGTAATCCGATATGGTAACTTCGACTTCTTCACAGCAGGCGACATTGGCGACTACTACGACTTTGAGTATGTAGTGGCTCAGGCTGCAGGCAAGGTCGATGCTGCAAAGGCTAACCACCACCTCTCTCCTCACTCAATGATTGAGAAGAGCATGAAGGTGCTCTCGCCTCAGGTTATGTCGGTTACAAGCTTCAGCAACCGCGAGATTCAGCCCGACCAGAGCAAGTTCGGCTACATCAACAAGCTCGGCTGCAAGATGTACTGCACAAGCGTAGGCGAGGCTATGCTCGAGAAGTACCCGAAGGTTTATAAGAAGTGTCGTTCGGTGAGTGGACATGTCGTTTTCCGCGTAGAGCCTAACGGCGAGAAGTTCTGGGTTTATGTTCTCGACGACTTCGACAGCAAATATCGCATCAAGATGGTCGATGGACCATTCAAGGCAAAATAGTTTTTGATGACAAAGGAGTATCTATACGGCAAGACCTTGAGTGAGCTGCAAACGGTATGCACCGAGTTGCAGCTACCTCGTTTTGTGGCTAAACAGATTGCCGATTGGCTCTACAAAAAGGGGGTGCGCTCGATTGACGAGATGACCAACCTCTCGAAGGTTGCACGCCTTGCATTGAGCGAGCGTTTTGAGCTCGGTTTGCACGCCCCGGAGGGTGAGCAGACATCGTCGGACGGTACGAAGAAATATCTCTATCGCACCTCCGAAAATGAGTTCGTGGAATCAGCCTATATTCCTGACCGTGAGCGAGCTACGCTCTGCGTATCATCGCAGGCAGGATGCCGTATGGGATGCAAATTTTGCGCCACTGCACGCCTTGGTCTGCACCACTCGCTTTCAACCTGCGACATCCTCAATCAGATAGCTTCACTGCCCGAGCGCGACAAGCTTACGAATGTTGTATACATGGGTATGGGCGAGCCGCTCGACAATATGGAGAATGTGCTTCGCGCACTCGAAATTATGACCGCAGAGTGGGGCTACGCCTGGTCGCCAACCCGCATCACACTCTCGACAGCAGGTGTTGCACGCGAGTTGCGTCGTTTCCTCGACTCGACCCAGGTACATCTTGCCATTTCGCTCCACAATCCATTCCACGAGGAGCGCGAGCAGATTATGCCGATTGAACGCGCCTACCCTATTCGCCAGGTGGCTGATATTCTGCGCGAATACGACTTCACACACCAGCGTCGTGTATCGTTCGAGTATATCGTAATGAGCGGTTTGAACGACTCTCCACGCCACATCAAGGAGTTGTGTCGTCTGCTCGACGGAATAAAGTGTCGCATAAACCTTATTCGTTTCCACAAAATTCCCGATTCACCATACTTCTCGCCTTCCGACGAGAAGATGATCGCCTTCCGCGATGCCCTCACCCAGCGTGGCATTATGACCACCATTCGTGCATCGCGAGGCGAGGATATCAAGGCGGCCTGCGGACTCCTTTCGGCAGAACGCAAAGAGAACTAAATAACAAAGCTAATGGCCAATGGCTAATGGCTAAGAGCAATAAAAAAACGGAGCAGTTTCTGCTCCGTTTCTATTTGGTGTAATCTGAAATTACTCCTTGTGATCACGGCGTGGGCGACGATCTCCGCGCTCCTTATCACCGCGTGGTGCGCGTGGCTTACGCTCAGGCTCTACCCAACCCTCCGGCTTAGGAAGAAGTGCCTTGTGCGAAAGACGCAACTTATTGGTCTTCTGGTCGATGCCGATCAACTTAACATCGATCTCATCACCCTCCTTCAAACCTGTCTCGGCCATAGTCTCGAAACGCTTGTAGTCGATCTCCGAGATGTGGAGCAACGCCTCCTTACCAGGGAGAATCTCAACAAATGCACCGAAATCTACGATAGACTTGATCTTACCGTGGTACTCCTCACCAACCTCAGGTACAGCTACGATACCCTTGATGCGAGCCATTGCAGCGTCGATAGATTCCTTGTTTGGACCAAATACATCTACCAAACCGCTTGTCTCAGTCTCGGTGATAGTGATAGTAGTGCCGGTAGTCTTCTGAATATCCTGGATAACCTTACCACCAGGACCGATAACTGCACCGATGAACTCCTTATCGATCGAGATCTGCTCGATGCGTGGAACGAATGGCTTGTAATCCTCGCGTGGCTCAGCGATGCACTCGGTGATCTTGTCGAGGATGTGAAGACGACCTACGCGAGCCTGCTCCAATGCCTGAGCCAATACCTCGTACGAAAGACCGTCAACCTTGATATCCATCTGGGTAGCAGTGATACCATCGCGGATACCTGTTACCTTGAAGTCCATATCACCCAAGTGGTCCTCATCACCCAAGATATCCGACAATACTGCCCAAC
>JAFZDR010000194.1 GCA_017561105.1 Alistipes sp.
AATCCACAACCTCCTTCAATGCCACAAAATATGGAGCATAGCGCAAAACGTGACAAACCGCCACGATGCGGTTGTACTTGTGTGCCTGCTTCAAGATGTCGCGGCACTCCTTCTCTGTTGGAGCCACAGGCTTCTCGAGCAATACATCATAGCCGATAGCAAGCGCCTTCATACAAGGCTCGTAGTGGAGATTATCCGGTGTAGCAATAACTACAGCATCGGCCAACTTTGGCTTCGAGAGCGCCTCGCGAAAGTCGGCAAACATATTCTCCTTCGGGATGTTATGTTTCTTAGCCATTGTGTTGCGACGATGAGGGTTGAGATCGGCAACTGCAACAACCTTCATCGATCGAGGGAACTTCTCGGCATAACGCGAGTAGGTAGTTCCTCGGCTACCCGCTCCGATAATCATCACGGTAACAGGTTTCTCAAGACCTGCATCGAGAGATTTAAGCTTGGTTGCAATCTTCTTGTCAGATGCAATATCCGGAATTTCGCCCTCGCTCAATGCCATCATGGTATTAGCTTTTGAATCAAGATTGATAGCTACGGCTCCCGCCATGAGCAAACCCATTCGCTTTAAGAATTCTTTTCTATCCATAGTTTAGTATTTGATTGGTTCTAATTATCGCAAAGTTAAAAAAATAATGTGATTTTAGGTATAAAATCGGCAAAAATTTACGCTTTAGAAAAAAATTTTAGCCTTTTGCACGATTTTTTTGCGAAAAATCTTTGCGAATACAAAAATATGTTCTACTTTTGCACTCGCAATCAGCAATTGGGCTATGGTGTAATGGTAACACTACAGATTCTGGTCCTGTCATTCTAGGTTCGAATCCTGGTAGCCCAACTCAAACGAAATACAACGACCTCTGCAAGCGCAGAGGTTTTTTTTATTTGTAAACTGCCGTTGTTGTATTTTGTTTGCAAATGTTAGCGACGCCCCAGGAAAGGCGTTAAACGGAGCTGAGCTTGGTCTGCGCAGTAGCCAATTCTGGAATACAAATTTTCAGCCGTCTGTTTTTCGTTTTGGGCTACCAGAATTCGTTCAATCGGTGGCGTTTCCGGCGACCATTTTTTTTTTGCATATTTTGTTGTGCAATTTGTACATTTGCCATCCTCTTTATGATCCCTATTCACCATAAATTCTCTATCAACAAAAAGAGAATTCGCGCTCCTCAAATATGCATTTTTATCTATTTATGCACCATTTTGACGGCCACACAGAGCCCATTTCGGCCAAAATCAGACCTATATTATAAATATATTGTAAAATAGTTTAAAAAATGGTACAACAATAGGAAAATTGTGTTAAATTTGCGAGGCTTTTGCCACTTTGGTGATTTTGTAAACATTATTCAAAGAGAATGAATAAAAATTCAGTAAATATAATTTTTGCACAGCCCGAGCATGCAGACTATGCCGAGCAGATTTGCCAGCTCATCTACGAGTCGGCTTTGCAGCGTGGTACAGGTATCGCTCGTCGTTCGCCCGAGTATATCGCTTCGAAGATTACAGGCGGCAAGGCTGTGGTTGCACTTGCAGGCGACAAGCTCGTCGGTTTCAGCTATATCGAGTGCTGGGGTCACGGCGACTATGTTGCCACATCGGGACTTATCGTAGATCCCGAGTATCGCCACTTGGGTTTGGCGGGCGAGATTAAGAAGCGCACCTTCGAGTTGGCTCGTTTGCGCTTTCCATTTGCAAAGTTGTTCAGTATTACGACATCGCTTCCGGTTATGAAGTTGAACACCCGTCTTGGCTACAAGCCGGTAACATTCTCGGAACTCACTCAGGATGACGAGTTCTGGCAGGGTTGCGAGGGTTGCTGCAACTACGACATTCTAAAGCGCAACAATCGTCGTATGTGCCTCTGCACAGGTATGCTCTACGATCCGAAGACACCGCTTCAGAAGCAGTCGTGGTGGAGCCCATACGGAATGGCTATCAAGAATGCCTTCAAGAAGATTTTCCATTTGAAATAACAAAAACAAGATAAAACTATGAGCAAGAAAAAGGTTGTTTTAGCATTCAGTGGAGGTTTGGATACCTCTTTCTGCGTAAAGTATCTCAGCGAGGAGTTGGGCTACGAGGTATATACAGCGATCGCCAACACAGGCGGTTTCTCGGATGAGGAGTTGGCGTCTATCGAGGAGCGCGCATATCGTCTCGGCTCAAAGCAGCACGCCACACTCGATATCACCGAGGAGTATTACGAGCGCAGCATCAAGTATATGGTCTTCGGAAATGTTTTGCGTAACGGCACCTACCCTATCTCGGTATCGTCGGAGCGTATCTTCCAGGCTATGGCCATTATTCAGTTCGCTAAGGAGGTTGGTGCCGACTGCGTAGCACACGGCTCGACAGGTGCAGGTAACGACCAGGTTCGTTTCGACCTCACCTTCCAGATTATGGCTCCCGAGATTGAGATTATCACCCCGACACGCGATATGACTTTGACTCGCGAGTACGAGATCAACTACCTCAAGGAGCGCGGCTATGTTGCCGACTTCACAAAGTTGGAATACTCTATCAACAAGGGTTTGTGGGGCACAAGCGTAGGTGGCAAGGAGACTCTCCACTCGGAGCAGACTTTGCCTGAGCACGCATACCCAAGCCAGGTTACAGCCGAGGGCGAGGAGTCGCTCAAGATCGGCTTCGTAAAGGGTGAGATTTCGACCGTAAATGGTGTAGAGTACGCAAGCAAGGTTGATGCTATCCGCGCGGTAGAGGCTATCGCATCGAAGTATGGTATCGGTCGCGACATGCACATTGGCGATACAATCATCGGTATCAAGGGCCGTGTAGGTTTCGAGGCGGCAGCTCCGATGTTGATTATCAACGCTCACAAGATGCTCGAGAAGCACACCCTCACAAAGTGGCAGATGTATTGGAAGGATCAGGTAGGTACATGGTACGGAATGTTCCTCCACGAGGCGCAGTACCTCGACCCTGTAATGCGCGACATCGAGGCTATGTTGCTCCACTCGCAGGAGAATGTAACCGGTGTTGTTGAGATTACCCTCCGTCCACTCTCGTACACCCTCGTAGGCGTGGAGTCGTCGTTCGACCTTATGAAGACCGACTTCGGCGAGTATGGCGAGGTAAACAAGGCGTGGAGTGCCGACGATGTTAAGGGCTTTACCAAGATTATGGCAAACCCACTCAAGATCTATTACAACAACCAGAAGAAAAACAACAAGTAGTGGTAAAAGTTGGTATTATAGGTGGAGCAGGCTACACCGCGGGTGAGTTGATACGATTGTTAATCAACCACCCGCAGGTGGTTATTGAGTTTATCCACTCGACAAGTAACGCCGGCAACCTCGTGAGCGATGTTCACGGCGGTTTGTACGGCGAGTGCGACCTCCGTTTCTCGGCCGAGTATGACTTGACAGCGGTAGAGGTTCTCTTCCTTTGTTCGGCACACGGAGCAAGCGCAAAATTTATGGAGGAGAACGAAATTCCTGCCGAATTGAAGATTGTGGACTTGGCGCAGGACTTCCGCGATGAGCATGACGGATTCGTGTATGGCTTGGCAGAGATGCAACGCGAGAGCATTTTGAACGCAACACGCATTGCCAATCCGGGTTGCTTTGCAACTGCCATTCAGTTGGCGCTCTTGCCACTCGCGAAGGCTCAGCTCTTGAACGATGAGGTGCACATCACAGCCATTACCGGCTCGACAGGTGCAGGCGTTAAGCCGTCGGCTACAACCCACTTCTCGTGGCGTAGCGACAACATCTCGACCTACAAGGCGTTCGAGCATCAGCACCTCCTCGAGATTGGTCGCAACCTCCGCAACCTCCAGCCGTCGTTCGACAAGGCGTTGAACTTTGTACCTATGCGTGGTGACTTTGCGCGTGGCATCTTAGCATCGGTTTACACCGAGTGTCCGCTCTCGGCAGAGGAGGCTGTAGCACTCTACAAGGAGTATTACGCCGATTCGCGTTTCTGCTTTGTGGCAGAGAAGAATATCGACTTGAAGCAGGTGGTAAACACCAACAAGGCGTTGGTCTATGTGGCAAAGTATGGTTCGAAGTTGCATATCGTTTCGGCCATCGACAACCTCTTGAAGGGCGCATCGGGTCAGGCGGTAGAGAATATGAACCTCATTTGTGGCTTCGACGAGGCAGAGGGATTGCATCTTAAGCCTTCGGCATTCTAATAATAGGCTCTTAGCCTTTAGCTGTTAGCTATTGGCTAAAAATCAAAAAAGCTAATGGCTAATGGCCAATGGCTAAAAGCAAAAAATTATGAAGTTATTTGACGTTTATTCATTATACGATGTAGAGCCTACCTATGGTAAAGGCAACTATGTCTACACAGAAGATGGCACCGAGTATTTGGACTTGTACGGCGGTCATGCAGTGATTTCGGTGGGACACGCTCACCCGCACTATGTTAAGGCGGTATCGGAGCAGGTTGCAAAGCTCGGTTTCTACTCAAACTCGGTGGAGAACTCATTGCAGGAGAAGTTTGCCGAGATGTTGGGCAAGGCGAGTGGCTACGAGGATTACTCGTTGTTCCTCTGCAACTCAGGTGCTGAGGCGAACGAGAATGCGATAAAGTTGGCGTCGTTCCACTCAGGCAAGGCAAAGATTTTGGCCTTTGGCAAGGCGTTCCACGGACGCACATCGGGTGCTGTGGCAGCTACCGACAATCCAAAGATTGTGGCACCATTCAACCGTACCGAAAATGTGGAGTTTGTGCCATTGAACGATATCGAGGCTGTAAAGGCGAAGCTCGCTACGGGCGAGTTCTGCGCGGTGCTTATCGAGGGTATTCAGGGCGTAGCGGGTATTCACTGCCCCGACAACACCTTCTTGCAGCAGTTGCGCGAGGTAACCTTGGAGCATGGCGTATCGCTTATCCTCGACGAGATTCAGTCGGGCTATGGCCGCACGGGCGACTTCTTCGCTCACCAGCACGCAGGCATCCGTCCCGATATCATCACCTCGGCAAAGGGCATCGCAAACGGTTTCCCAATGGGTGCTGTATTGATTGCTCCGCACTTCGAGGCAAAGAAGGGAATGCTCGGCACTACATTTGGCGGTAACCACCTCGCTTGCGCAGCAGGTATCGCAGTGTTGGAGATCTTCGAGAAGGAGAACCTTGTGGCAAATGCTCGCGAGGTTGGTGCATACCTTATTGAGGAGTTGAAGAAGATTCCTCAGTTGAAGGAGGTGCGCGGTCGTGGATTGATGATCGGAATGGAGATCGAAGGCTCGGCTTCGGAGTTGCGATTGAAGCTCTTGAAGGAGCATCACATATTTACAGGCGGTGCAGGCGTTTCGACCGTTCGACTCTTGCCGGCACTCACCGTTACACGCAAAGAGGCTGATAAGTTCCTCGAGGCGTTCAAGAAGTTATTAAACGAATAAATCCTATATAGAGATGAAAAAATTTACCTGCGTAGAGGATATAGGCTACTTGAAGGAGGCTTTGCGCGAGGCCTTGGAGGTTAAGCGTGACCGCTTTGCCTACAAACATTTGGGCGAGAACAAGACTTTGTTGATGATCTTCTTCAACTCGTCACTCCGCACCCGTCTTTCGACTCAGAAGGCGGCGATGAACCTCGGCATGAATGTTATGGTGCTCGATGTAAATCAGGGCGCATGGAAGCTCGAGACCGAGCGTGGCGTTGTGATGGATGGCGATAAGGCCGAGCACTTGTTGGAGGCTATTCCGGTAATGGGCTCGTACTGCGATATTATCGGTGTGCGTTCGTTCGCAGGTTTGAAGGATCGCAAGGAGGACTACGAGGAGCGCGTTATCGAGCAGTTTATCAAATACTCGGGACGCCCCGTATTCAGCATGGAGGCTGCAACACGCCACCCATTGCAGAGCTTTGCCGATTTGATTACTATCGAGGAGCACAAGCGCACAGCTCGTCCTAAGGTTGTATTGACCTGGGCTCCGCACCCTAAGGCGTTGCCTCAGGCTGTAGCAAACTCGTTTGCAGAGTGGGTACTCAAAAGCGACTACGAGTTGGTTATCACTCACCCTGAGGGCTACGAGCTTGACGAAGAGTTTACTCGCGGTGCCACTATCGAGTATGACCAGCGCAAGGCGTTCGAGGGGGCGGACTTCATCTACGCGAAGAACTGGTCGGCATACGCAGGCAACAACTACGGAAAGGTTTTGTGCGAGGATAAGGATTGGACCGTTGATGCCGAGAAGATGGCACTCACCAACAATGCATTCTTTATGCACTGTCTGCCTGTGCGTCGCAATATGATTGTAACCGACGAGGTTATCGAGGCTCCGACAAGCCTTGTTATTCCTGAGGCTGCCAACCGCGAGATTTCGGCACAGGTGGTTTTGAAACGAATGTTGGAGGATTTGCAGTAATGGCATTCGACAAGAATATAACCGTCGTAAAGATTGGTGGCAATGTTATCGACAACGAGGCGGCATTGGCTCGCTTTGTCAAGGATTTTGCTCAGCTGCCTTCGCCCAAGGTGTTAATTCACGGTGGCGGAAAGCTCGCTACGCGCCTGGCCGAGAAGTTGGAGATCCCGACCACTATGATTGAGGGCAGACGAGTTACCGACGCTGCAACACTCGATGTTGTGACAATGGTCTACGCGGGTCTTATCAACAAGCAGGTGGTGGCAAAGTTGCAGGCTGCGGGTTGCAATGCTCTCGGATTTTCGGGTGCAGATGGCAATATAATACCTGCTATAAAGCGCAACCCCGAGCCACTCGACTACGGCTTTGTGGGCGATATCGATGCATCGAAGATAAATACGCAGTTGCTCGGCACACTGCTTGAGAGTGGTGTTACGCCGGTATTTTGCGCCATTACACACGACGGCAACGGATCGTTGCTCAACTCGAATGCCGACAGCGTCGCTTCGGCTGTAGCGGTAGCATCGGCATCTATTGCTCCGACCGACCTTGTATTCTGCTTCGAGAAGCAGGGCGTCTTGCGCGATGTAGAGGACGACAGCTCGGTGATATCGCTTATCACAAAGACCGACTACCCCGCTCTGCGCAACGAGGGTATCATCTCGAAGGGTATGATTCCGAAGATTGACAACGCCTTCCGCGCAATCGAGAGCGGAGTTGCAAGTGTAACAATCAAACAATCGGAGTGCGTAGCAAACCCTACCGCAGGCACAACAATCAAATAAAAACTATGCAGATGACGGCAAATGATGCAGTAGCACTACTTCAAAAACTTATCGCCACACCATCTCTCTCGGGCGACGAGAGCGAAACGGCAGATATTCTCGCGGCAGAACTCACCTCGAGGGGTGTTGCCGTGCGTCGTCATCACAACAATATTTGGGCATTATCAAAGGAATTCGACAGCAACAAGCCAACCCTTATGCTCAATTCACACCAGGACACCGTAAAACCGTCGCAGAACTACACTCGCGACCCATTCGAGCCCACTATCGAAGAGGGCAAACTCTACGGCTTGGGTAGTAATGATGCGGGAGCTTCGTTGGTGTCGCTCGTTGCAACTTTCTGCAACAACTACGACACCTCAACCCTACCCTACAACCTCCTGCTTGCGCTGACTGCCGAGGAGGAGAATATGGGCGAAAAGGGTATGCGCTCATTTCTGCCACACCTCAAGGAGGAGGGCATTAAGGTAGATATGGTTTTGGTGGGCGAGCCTACCTCTATGCAACCTGCTGTCGGAGAGAGAGGTTTGGTGGTCTTGGATTGCACCTCCCACGGAAAGAGTGGCCACGCAGCCCGCAATGAGGGCGAAAATGCGCTCTACAAGGCGATGAACGATATCGAAAAGCTCCGCAACTTCCGTTTTGAAAAGATGTCGGAGTTGCTCGGCGATATAAAGATTACCGTAACGCAGATTTCGGCCGGCACACAGCACAACATCGTGCCCGACGAGTGTCGTTTTGTGGTCGATATCCGCACCACCGATGCCTACACAAATGAGGAGGTTGTCGAGCTGCTGCAAGGCGCAGTCGAGTGCGATGCAAAGCCTCGCTCGACACGAGTTCGCGCATCGGCAATAGCACTTTCGCACCCTTTAGTAGAGGCGGCAGTGGAGATTGGCCGCAAGCCATTTATCTCGCCAACAACATCAGACAGAGCCATTATGCAGGGCCTTCCAGCACTGAAAATGGGCGTAGGCGAGTCGTCGCGTTCGCATACGGCAGATGAATTTGTCCTCGTAGGCGAGATTGAGGAGGGCGTTGCACTCTACCAGAAACTTTTGAACGAATTAAGTAACAAACTTTAGATATGAAACTTTGGAACAAGGGATTTGAGCCCGAC